>JALYHU010000222.1 GCA_030776345.1 Pseudomonadota bacterium
CCGTCTATGCATCGGGCTTGATGGCCGGACTCGAAACCGCGCCGTTGCCGAGAGCGTGGCGCGCTGCTACGAGTCTGACCTACCCGTTCGACCCTCCGGACCAGCGCCGGGTGCGGATGAATTTCCCGCTTGGATGGTTCAGGGTGCAAGGGATCGCCGTCACGGCCGAACGCGTCCAGACGGATACGTACCTCGCCTGTGTCATCCTGTCGGAAACGCTGGGCCACATGCTGGACAGCTTCGTGCGCGACTTCTTGCTCGAGCGCATGGAGATGATGCTGAGCCGGCGGCTGGTCGATGGCTACTTCCCGCGCCTTGGGCTCGCACCGGGCCAGCGCTTCGCATCGAAGGGCGGTTACCTGGTTCACTTGGCCGAGGGAAGCGGCAAGGTCATCCTCGACAGTGAATGGATCACGCCGTGAACACCCAAGCAATCCACCTCTATTCAAGGCTGAATTCACCATGATGGAAGTCTCCATTCGCACACAAATCCGCCGGCTCGGCGCGCGCAATGCCATGGTTACCGCCTGCGTCGCAGTGCTGTTGGCGGGCCTATCCTCCTGGACCGCTTGCACAGCCGAGGATGCATCCGTCCCGGGTGAACCGCCGGCGGCCGCGCCGAGGGCGTCAACGACCGCACCCAAGCTTTCGGTGGACGAAATCCTGCGGCGCAACGCAACCGCGCGGGGCGGTCTCGAGGCGTGGCACAAGATCAAGACCATGGTGCAGATCGGGCGGATCGAACGGGCCGGCGAGGTTCCGGGGACGGCCGCGCACGCTCGCGTGATCCCAGACGCGAGCCAGAGCGTCGGATTTCGCCTCGAACTCGCGCGCCCCAACAAGATGCGCTACGAATTGACGTACCAAGGGACGACCGCGATTCAGGCGTTCGATGGGAAGGAGGGCTTCACGGTGCAGCCGGGCCCGTCGGGAGCGGTAGCGCGTCCGTTTTCCGAGAGCCAGACCCGCGCGGTAGCCGACCAGCTCGATCTCGAAGGCCCCCTGTTGAATGCGGCAGCCAAGGGTACGGTAGTGACGCTCGAAGCTGTCGACACGGTCCGTGATCGGCCCGCGTACAAGCTGTCCTTGAACATGAAGAGCGGCGTGACCCGGCACGTCTGGGTGGATGCCGAGACGTTCCTCGATGTCAAGATCGACGGCACTCGACAGATCGGTGACAGGACCTGGCCCATCGAGACCTCATTCGAGGACTTTCGCAAAGTCGGCAGCGTTCAAGTGCCGTATCGGATCGAGACGGCGGTGGGCGGCGTGCACACCATGGAGAGCGTCAAGCTCAGCAAAGTCGCGCTCAATGTGCCGCTCGAGGACTCCCTTTTCACGTTGCCGCGTGCCCCCGCGGCCATCCCGGCGCCGTCTAGCGCGGAACCGCGCTCATGAGCGACTCGACCGCGCGCAGCAGCTCGCCGGAATCGAAGGGTTTCGCAAGAGCCAGATGGGCACCGGCATTTTTTGCGGCGGTCAGGTAGGCGCTCGTTACCATGTCGCCCGGTTCCTGCCTCGCGACATCGAAGTTACCGCCGCCGGAGATGGCCAAGATCCGCACCGCGGGGAAACCCTGGACGATGGCCTCGATGACACTCACGCCGCTGACGATGGGCATGATCATATCCGTGATGACGAGGTCGGCGGGGACGCGCCGCAATTCGGCGACGGCATTCGCCGCATCGTCGATAGTGCGAACGGCAAAACCTGCCCGCTCCAGCACGCGCTTGATGCTATCGCGCACGTCAGATTCGTCGTCGATGATCAAGATGCTGGGCATCTTAGCCTCCCACCGGCACATCCGCGGATTCGGCCGGCATCGCCGATCGGCCAACCGGGAAGCAGATTCGGACCGTAGTCCCGGCACCGGGTGCCGTCTCGATCGCAACGCTGGCACCAAAACTCGTGACGATCCCATGGACGATCGACAGCCCCAGACCGGTACCCTCGCCGACGGGCCGCGTCGTGAAGAACGGCTCGAAAATCCGCTCCGCCGTGACGGCGTCCATGCCGTGGCCGGTATCGGTGACCCAGAATTCAACGAGCGGCTCCGCATCGGCCGCCTCATAGGCGTGCTGCGGATACCGAAGACCGACGGTGAGTACGCCTGCAGCGCCTTTCATCGCCTGCAGCGCGTTGGTGCACAGATTGACCACCAGATCCAGCGCAAGCGTCGCATCCGCCGTTACGTTGGGGACGTTCTTGCCAATCTCGCGACGGATCGAAATGCTCGGCGGAGCAAGCGCCGAGAACAGATGGAGGCCCTCGCCAATCACAGCCCGCAGATCGACCGATGTGAGATGGGCATCGCCAATTCCGCGGCTGAACGTCAATATCTTTTGCACGACGTTCTTTGCGCGCCTGGCGGAGGCGAGCACGCGTTCGAGATCGGAGCGAGACACGCTGCCGGGCGGCAAGTCCTGCAGCGCCATCTCCGTGAACAGCATGATGGGCACGAGTACGTTGTTGAATTCATGCGCCACGCCGCCCGCCAACGTACCCACGGTCTCGAGGCGCTGGCGATGGCGCAATTGCTTCTCCAACAAATCACGCCGCACCTCGGCAATTTCCTTCTCCGTTATCTGTTCCTGGAGACGCACATTCACACCCACCAACTCGCGGCGCATGGCTTCCAGGTCCACCGCCAAGTCGCGCAATTCGCTGATACCCGATTCTACCCGCAAGGCCTGTGCATAGTCGCCCGACGCGATGGCTCGCGACACATCCTGCAGCCGACGGATGGGCCGCGACAACCGGTTGCTCAGAAAATAAGCAATGGCGATGATGACGCAGGCGTAGGCCCCCAGGAGCAGCAACATGCGGTTGAGCGCCAACTGAATGCGCTCTTGGGTGGGCCGTTCATCGAACCCGAGCCGCAGCTCCGAGTCATGGCCGGAGTGCATGACGGGCAGCACGATGAAATAGACGTCATCGCCGCCATACGAGAAAACCAGGTCGGTATGGCGGGCGGATTGGATCTCCGGCGATCCCATCTGACTGCGAACGGTGCGGTCGCCGTCGGTGATCTCGGCGAAACGCGCTTCGCCGTGAATGATCGCGAGATCCAGCAGATCCGCGGTTCGCGCTGCGGAGTCGAGCGCGGCGCCCAGCTCGAACTCGTCCGCGAGCACTCGCGTGAAGGTCCTCGCATGCTGCACGAACAGATCCTCGTGGCTCTTGCGGATCACATACCCGACACCGAAATAGAGTGCCGGCAGGGCGACCAGATGCAGAGCCACCAGGCACAGCGTGGCGACGCTGGTGAACGACGCGGTTAGTCGTGCCATAGTACGCGCACGGCTCTGATGCGTCCGTCGCGGGATACGTCGCGTTGCCACGCATAACTCACGAGCGTGGGGTCGGCGGCGACCGCGTCCATCAATTGCGAACTGGTCTTGTACACCGTGGGTTGGGTTTGGCCGTGCAGCAGCGACAGCCGCAGTACATACCTATCATACGTACTGTCCGACATCGAGACGATATTTTGCAGGAAGAGCTGTTTGATCTGCGCATCGGCCTCGTTCAAGGCGGGGTGCAGCCGGGTGCCATCTTGGGTGACCGTCAAGCCGAGAAACAGTTTCCTCACCGAAGAAGAATCGAGCTGCTTTAGGTCGCTGCGGGCACTCACGATGAGCACCAGCTCTTCCCCGGAGAACGCCGGTTGCGCCGTGCCGAGCAGCAGGGCGAGAAATGCCAGCGCCGCGATCTTGCTCACGGTATCGCGGCAGACCACTGTAGGCGCGCCTCATACGCGCGCCTGTCGAGGGCAACGACATGAGAGAGCTCGCAGCTCAGCGCCTGGCGCCGTACATAGTCCCAGCGCAGCCCGGCAGCCGCCCGCCGCAAGGTGATGTCGATGTCGCCCGAATGATCGTTGAACAACGAGACATAGCGCGATTGAGCCATTCGCGCCGAGTCTTCGATGCGGCCGAACGCGGTCAGCCGATGAGGCAGCTGCCGCTCTGCTTGAAAATATCCAGAAACGAAACTCTCGTCGGCATTCGGGCGGTCGAGTTCCACGTCGACGTAATAGTTTGCGCCGATGAAACGCCACGCATCGAGATGCCAATCGGCGTAAGCCCCGTACACGCCGAGAGTGGCGTGACCCGATCGCAGAGTGGCCGATGCGAGCGGATCGTTGACGAAGAGTTGATCATGTCCCCAGAGCAGACCCACGCTGTCGGTGCCGGCGTAGTCGGGCACATAGGCGATGCGGCCGGTGAGCGACAGGCCATGTTTGCCCGGATTGTTGCCCACCAAGTTGATCGGCTCGTAGCCGCTGTTGGGCAGAGCCGGCGCCGCACCGGCCCCGGCTGAGAATTGCACGCCGGCTTCGGCACCCAGCTGACGGCGTGATTCGAGCAAGGCCCCGGTGATGTGCTGCGGTATCACTCCTTGCTGGTCTTCCCAGAATTCGATCGACGGGCGGGTGATCGCCGTCTGCAGATAACGGCCGTGATGATGCTCCGTGTTCCAGGCGCTGGCCGGCTGATGAAAGCGGCCGAGCCACAGCGTGGTATCGGGCACGATTTCGTAACCTACCTGGAAGCGCTCCAAATCATGTTCGACGGTGGTGACGACGTATTCGCCGAAGACGCGAAACTGACCGTGCGTCAGTCCGAAGATCACGTCGGCATTGGCCCAGGCATCGTCGTCGCGCCGCGTTTGATGGCCGGAACCGGTGAGGGCCTCGGCGGCCACGAAAACTTCGAATTCACTGGAGGAGTGCTGATGCTGTGCCAACGCGACAGGCGCGGCAATCGCGTGCAGCGCAGCCGCGAACAGGACGTTACGCCACCATCTTGGCACTGCGAAGACCGAAGCCCGGCGGGCATTCCCTGCTGCATATTTCATTTAACGTGGGACGATAGCGTGGTTATCCAAAAAGTGCGAATCGAGCACTGTAGTAGACTGCCGGGCAGGGCAGCGAAGGGGAACGAAGTGCGTGAAGCGGCCGTTAATCGAGCTTGGTTGGCTACGGCCGTCGCCATGGCGGCAATGTTGTCGGCACACGGCGCGTCCCACTCGCTCGACGGCCTCGTCGAATCGGTGGTCCGCAGCGGCGCCGACGCCGTGTTGCCGGCTCGCCTATCGGTGGTGCTCGGCCTGACCGGCGTCGAACGAACCACGGCCGTTAAACAAGCGGTGATTCGCGACCGGTCGGCGATACGTACCTTCAACGTGTGCGCGGCCAAGCACGACGATGTAGTGATTTTGACCTACGACGAAACAAGCCGGTCCACCAAGGCCTACCTGGTATCGGCGAAGGGTGCATTGCGCAAGGCGGTCGATTACCAGGCGGGCGCGGCCGCCAATGTGCGTTCGTTGGCGGATGCGCGCAGCGATTTCGCCGCCGAAATCGTTTTCTGGACGGATTTCGAGCATCGGCGGGCGGCGACCCAATGATCCGACGGCGGGACGTGGCGAAGCCCATGGATCCCCACCGGCCGCTCCCGCCGCGCAGCGGCGAGCCATCAGGTGTTTCACCCATAGCCTAAGGTCGGAAGGCCGCCGATAATCGGCGTGTTCGGTGCCGTACCGGATCAGGAGTCATGCCCATGCGTGTCGCGATGAGAAGAGTCTGTGCCGCGGCCGGCGGGACGGGACTGTCGCTGTTCGCCGCCATTGCCTTGGCAGGTGCGCAGCCGGTTGCGGGCGATGCTTCGAGCCTCACCGATCCGCAGGCACATCACGAGCCGAGCCTCGACTCCAACGTGCGGCGCTCAGAAGCGCAATACACGATCCCGAACGTGAAATTGACGCGGGATGACGGCAAGTCGGTGGATCTGGCCGCCGAGTTGGACGATGGAAGACCGGTGGTTCTGAACTTCATTTACACCAGCTGCACCACGACATGCCCCATGAGCAGCCAAATTTTCGAGCAGTTTCAGGATGACTTGGGCCGCACGCGCGAAGCGGTTCACCTCATGTCCATATCCATCGATCCTGAGCAAGATACACCGGCCAGACTGCGCGCCTACGGCGGCCAATTCCACGCGGGGAAGGGCTGGAACCATTATTCCGGGACGATGGCGTCGAGCATTGCGGTGCAACGCGCCTTCAACGCGTACCGCGGCGACAAGATGAGCCATGTGCCTCTCACGCTGATGCGCGCCGCACCCGGCAAGCCTTGGATTCGTTTCGACGGCTTTGCGAGGTCCGATGAGCTCATGGCCGAGCGAAAGCTATGGCCGGTGGCGCCCGCATCGACGGCCGCGCTTTCGCTGGTCGCGAGATAGGGACCGGTTGCCGAGAGGGAGCGGCGCCGCCGCCTCTACGGTGTTCTACTACCTTCGAGTGGCGGTTCGTGGGAGTAGAGTCGGGCAATGTCGCCGTGGCCCATTGCGATCCTCCTCTTGGCCGCTGCTGCAGCGCCGGGAGTCGCGCGCGCGGATGTGTATTCTTTCACGGATGCCGACGGCGTCGCTCATTTCAGCAACGTGCCGTCCGATTCCCGCTACCGGCTGCTGATCGCAACGCCGAGCGACACGCCGGTCGCTGCGGCTTCCTCCAAAGAGCATTCGATCGATTGGCTTGCGCGCTCCGCGCAGTACGACGGCGTCATCAGCGGTGCAGCGAAGTCCGCGACGATTCAGGCGGCGCTGGTACGCGCCGTCATCGTCGTCGAATCCGGATTCAACCCGCGCGCCGTTTCGAAGAAAGGCGCCATCGGTCTCATGCAGCTGCAGCCGGCTACCGCGAAGCGCTACGGCGTGAAAAATATTTATGATCCGGAACAGAACGTGCGCGCGGGTGCGCGCTATTTGAGCGATTTGCTGGCGCGCTTCGACAGCAACTTGGAACTCGCCCTCGCCGCATACAATGCCGGCGAAGAAGCCGTCGAACGCTACGGCCGTCATGTGCCGCCGTTTCGCGAAACTCTCGCCTACGTGCCCTCCGTCATGCGGGTATATCAGCGGTTGATGGATCAAGCTCACACGAGTTGACCGCGCCGCGCGCGCCGAGTGCGACGACAGCCGCGCAACTACGGTAGTTCCTACGCAGCAACTGCACAGTTGCCTCCCACACCGACCGATCCAGCTGCGGCATCGTATGTGCCTTCAGGATGGTCAGCAA
>JALYHU010000223.1 GCA_030776345.1 Pseudomonadota bacterium
GGGCCGACATGCGTGCGCGGGGTTTCACGCTCATCGAACTGGTGGTGACGGTAGCCATCATCGGTGTCCTCACGGGCGCGGCCATGCCGCTGGCGCGGCTCACCGTGCAGCGCGAGCGCGAATCCGAGCTGCATCAATCGTTGCGGGTCTTGCGCAGAGCCATCGATGCGTACAAGCAGGCAGCCGATGCGGGCCACATCCGGCTGGAAGTGGGGGCCTCCGGCTACCCGCCGAATTTGCAAGTGCTGGTGGACGGCGTCGAGGATATTCAAAGCGAAAAAAAAGTAATGATGTATTTCTTGCGACGCATACCGCGAGATCCGCTTTTCCCCGATCCGGCGGTGGCGGCCGCCGATACCTGGGGGGTGCGCAGTTATACGAGCCCACCGACGGACCCGCAACCGGGCGACGATGTGTTCGACGTCTATTCCCTGGCCCAAGGCAAGGGCATCAACGGGATCGAGTTCCATGAGTGGTAGCCGCAGAGCTGCCGGATTCACCTTGATCGAGCTGCTCGTCGTCATGAGCATCATCGGGGTGTTGCTGACCATCGCGGTGCCCCGCTATTTCCGCACCGTGCAGCGCTCCAAGGAAACCGTGCTGCGCCACGACTTGTCGGTGGTGCGCGAATGCATCGATAAATACTATGGCGATCTAGGCCAATATCCGGACGCCCTGGCAGCCTTGGTCGACAAGCACTATATCCGCAGCGTGCCGGTCGATCCCTTCACCAAGTCGGCCGAGACCTGGCTCATGGTGGCCTCCGACGACCCTGACCACCCCGGCGTCAGGGACCTACACAGCGGTTCGCCGGACAGCAGTTCCGACGGATCGCCGTTCGTCAGCTGGTAGCCGATGCGGAACCCGAGCGGCTCTGCGAGTCATCGCGCCAACACGGGCGGCTTCACCTACATCGGCCTGCTGATCGCCGTGGTGATTCTGGGACTGGCGTTGTCGGGCATCGGAACGGTGTGGCGTACTCAGGCGCAGCGCGAGCGCGAACAAGAGCTCCTGTACATCGGACGAGAATTCAGAGCGGCGATCGCATCCTATTACGGCAGCGGGACACACCAATATCCTCAAACAATCGAGGATCTGCTCGAGGACAAGCGCTGGCCGGAGCCGCATCATCATTTGCGGCGCTTCTACGCGGACCCGATGACCGGCAATCAGGATTGGACCATCATTCGAGTAGACATGATGGGCATTACCGGCATCGCCAGCAGTTCCGCGAGGGAGCCCATCAAGAAGACCGGTTTCGAGCCTGGCGAGGACATCTTCAAGGACGCGGCATGCTATTGTGATTGGCAATTCGTTTTCACGCCGCGCATAGCGCGTCGCCGCGCGGGTGCCGCTCAACCGTCGGCGGATTGACCCATGAAGATAAAATCGCCTGCGCAGTTCTTGGGGACCGTGCCCGTCGAGCTCGGCGAGCCGCCCGCAGCGTCGGTCGAAGCGCTGCGCGGCGTGTTGCTAGCCGCTGGTGCCGACCTGGCGCTCTTGGAAGGCGAGGATCCCGAGGGGGCAAAAAGTTCTGCGCTCGCTGCGAAATGGATCGCACGGCTCGTGCCCGTGTGGCGTGAATTGGTGGCGCAAAACCGTGATTCGTCGCAGCAGCGCAACCTCGCGGCCGCCGCGCCGACCGATATCGACTTAGCCCTTCAGCTCATCGATAAATTTGCGACGGCGCTTGCCGCATGCGCACCGCAGGCCGTGCAACATCATGAACGGCACGCGGCCATCGAGAAGGCGAAGCACGAGTGGGAATGTACCGCGGATGCGCTCACCGCCATGGTGTGTCTGCTCGACTCGGACGGGTTGGTGCTGCGTGCGAATCGGGTCGTCGAGCATTGGGGGCTGGGATCGGTGAGCAGCGTGATCGGCAAGAAGGCGCATGCCGTTCTACACGCCGCGTGCAACGACCCTCACTGCGAGATCGCCCGAGGCCTCGAAGACGCGTTGTCGAACCTGCGCGATGGCAAGGCGCATGAGTTCGAGTTTTATTCGGCCGCCACCGATCAGGCTCTGCAGTTCACCCTTCGCCCGATGCGTATCGGCGACGACACCGCCACCGCGCCGCGGGCTAGCCGAGCGGTCCTCGTGGTCACGGACGTGTCTGCGCTGCGTCGCGCTCAACAAGCGCTGGAGAGCGTCAATCTCAACCTGGAGTCCCGGGTGCGCCTGCGCACCCGCGAGCTGGACGATTCGAACCGAGACTTGCGCAGCGAAGTCGTGCGCCGTGAATACGCTGAAAAGGAACTCAGAGCTTCCCGAAATAATCTTGCGCTGCTTTCCGAGCAGTTGATCCAAGCGCAGGAGGGCGAGCGGCGGCGCATCGCCCTCGAACTTCACGATTCCGTAGGGCAATCGCTGAGCGCGATCAAATACACCTTGGAACGCGCCATCATCATGGTCCAACGCGGCAACTTGGGAAGTCCCGAGAGCGTGCTGGCGTTGGCGGTGCAGCGGATCCACGAGACCGCCGACGGCATTCGGGCCATATCGATGAACTTGCGGCCGCAAATGCTGGACAACCTCGGCGCCGCCTCGGCGACCAGCTGGTTCTGCCGCGGATTCGCGGAAATCTATCCGATTCTTGCGGTACGCACCGAGATCGCCGCGAAAAACGAAGAAATTCCCAAGCGGATCTCGACGCATTTGTTTCGCTGCGTGCAGGAATTGCTCAACAACGTGGCAAAACACGCTCAAGCAATGACCGTCTGGATAGTACTCAAGCGCGAAGGGCTCGCGCTCAGCTTGGAAGTGCGCGACGACGGCCTGGGCATGCCCCACCACGAGGAGCACCCGGCTCGATTGCACGGCTCCGGCATACGCAATCTTCGCGAGCGCGCCGAAATGACGGGCGGTCAATTTTCCATTTTGTCCCTACCGCACGGCGGTACGTCGGCGCAGATCATCTGGCAACTGCGCCCGGATGAGGCGGACGACCGTCAGGCAGAATGAATCTTTCGCAGTTGCCCCCCGCGAATGACGGCCAAGCTGCCCGCGAGCAAGGTAAGTGCACTGAGCGCGGAGGCTGGGTCGATCTCAGGCGCCCGGCCGCCGGATACGACGTTCGATAGCCGCACGGACCCTGAATCCGGGCGGTCCAAGCGCCCGTCGGAAAAGACATTTTGAATCAAGTCGAGGGTCGCGCTGACACCATTTGAAAAGTAGGAAAACGCGAACACCGTACCCGAAAAATCGCGGCTCGGCGCATGCGCGCTGGTAACGGCAGTCCCCGTGGACTCCCCGGTGCTGAGGTTCAATTTTTCAGCAGCCGTGCCGCTGCCCGGGCCGTCCGGCTCCAGATCGATTCCCGTACCCAAAGCACCGCCGACGATACTTGCGCCACTTATGGGCGCGGATAGGACAAAGAACCCGTTGCTGAACGAGGGAACCACCGTGCTGGAGTCATACGAAAAATCCACCGTGACCTGCTGGCCGAGTTCCGCACTGCCCCCGCCACGCCACGCGCCGCCGTGGAAGGCTTGGATGCTGCCCGTCTCTTCGAAAGTCACGAATTGCGCGGCGGCCGGAAATGCGCAGCACACAGCCGCGGCCGATACCAAGACGAGTTCGATGCTTCTTCGAATGTTCATTGTTGCTCCCTATGCCTTAGACCGATGTTGCGGTACCAACGGCGACCTTCATTGCCGGTCGACTTGCCGTGCGGTCCTATGATTGCCTCTTCCCCTCGGCTTGTTTCGCCGCTTTGACATATGGATAAAAAAATAACAGCGGAATCAACAGAGTACTGTCATAAAATCGTCGAATTCGTGATGAACGGCATGCTCCGACCCTGGCATTGTCAAATACAGCGGACGCGAACTGCGTCACCAGAGTTGCCACTGATCGAAGCCCAGCACCGCGACGGCGAGCAGCAGGTTGGTCACGGCATGCGCGAAGATAGCTTCGCCGATTTTACCCGTCCTGACGGCAAGCGCGCCGTAAGAAAGACCTGCGAGAATCGCGGGGAACCACATCGCGCCATGCGTGACTCCAAAGGCCACGGCGCAAACAGTCAGCGCCGGCCATCGAACGTCTTCGAAGCGTACCGATTCAAAATTCGAGTCGGCGAGACGCCGCAGCAGATAGCCGCGGTAGGCCAGTTCTTCGGCGATCGGGACGGTGACCGTCGCCGCCAATAAGCGCGTGCCGATCCAGACAGCACGCAGCGGCGCCGGCAGCAAACCCAACGCCTCCGGCTTCGCCAATGGGGCGATCAGGAAATGTGCGAATACCAGCCAAACGGCGGCGATCAACACGCCCACGGCCGGCGCCCGCCAACTGACCTGCCAGTCGAGCGTTGCGTAACGCCGGCGATAAATCCACAACACCGCGACTGCAGCGACCCAGCGCAGCGAATAGAACAGGTCGAATCCGGCAGACAGGGCATGCGCCAGCATTCCAGCGGCCAGAATTGCGAGCAAGGGCATCAGATACGCAGCCGTCGGATTGCCGAGGCCCGCATCTGCTGAAGCGGTGCGCGCACTCGCCGCGGGGGCAGGCGCAGCAGGGTCAGCCGCAGCGGGGGCAGCTGCGCTTCGGTGCAGCCAGGCGCTGTGTTTGGCAAACACGGCGACGCCGAGCGCAACGAGGTTGAAGGCCATCCACCCGGCTTGTGAATGGAAACCTACCATGGCGACGCTCGGGTACCCGGCATCGCCGATGACCATCAACGCGGCAATTCTCACCGCGTTCAAGGCGAAAATGAGAATCAATGCCGCCGGAACGATGGTGAGCGCGCGCGGAAAATAGTACTCACGGCGAAAATACCAAAGCCAGGTTACGCAGAATACGAGCATCAGACCTACGCCTTCGAGGCCCGAGCACTTCTCCGAGACCTCCACCGCAAACCGATCGGTCGACAGGGTCATGGTGCTGGAGTC
>JALYHU010000224.1 GCA_030776345.1 Pseudomonadota bacterium
CGGCCATGCCGCCGTTCGCGGCGGCGGTCGCCCGCGGGGCCGCGAGTGCGCCCAGGCTCGCGTGCGCCAGCACATCGTCCAACCTCACGACACCGTCCGCGCCGCTGCCCTTGAGAGCCGCCAGGTCGAGGCCCAGACGGTCGGCAAGCGCGCGGGCAAGCGGCACGGCACGCGTTCTGAGATCGTCGCGGCGGGGCCGGCCGATCAGGGCCGGCTCCACGAGTTCTTCATCGCTGGTGTTTGGCATGCTGCCGACCACGGTGCCCGAATCGAAAGCGGCGGCGCTGTCGACGGCCGCGACGCTGTCGACGGCTGCAGGGGCGCCGGCCCTCGCGCCGGGCTGCAGGTCGATGAGACGTGCACCCGTGGCGATGATGTCGCCCACGGCGCCGTGCAACGCCGTCACCGTGCCGCTGTACGGCACGGGGACCTCGACCACCGCCTTTGCGGTCTCCACGGATACCATGGGTTGGTCCACCAGAACCTGCTCGCCGGGCTTCACGTGCCACTCGAGGATTTCCGCCTCGGCCAGCCCTTCACCCAGATCCGGAAGCTTGAATGTGCCCATGGGGTTGCCTGAAACCTGTCTGTCTAGTCGGCGAAGGCGAACTGCACCGCATCGACGATGCGTTGCGTGCTCGGAATGTAATCGTGTTCCAACCGGAACAGCGGCATGATGGTGTCGTAACCGGCAACGCGTTGAATCGGCGCACGCAGGTCGTAGAGGCCGTGCTCGGCGACGATGGCGGCGATCTCGGCACCGACACCGACGTTGCGCGCCGCTTCGTGCACGATGACGAGGCGTCCGGTCTTGGCCACGGAGGCCAAAATCGTTTCACTGTCGATCGGACTCAACGTCGCGAGATCGATCACCTCCGCGCTGATACCTCGACCTTCGAGTTCGGCAACGGCACGCAGGGTGTCGAGCGTCATTGCCCCCCAGGTCACGATGGTGACATCGCTGCCCTCGCGCAATATGAAGCAGCGGTCGAGGGGCAGGGCATGGCCATCGTCGGTGACTTCCTGGCGCATCGCGCGGTACAGGCGCACCGGCTCCAGAAACACCACGGGATCCGGATCGCGGATCGCGGCCAGCAGCAGGCCATAGGCGCGCGCCGGCGAGGAGGGGCAGACGACGCGCAGTCCGGGGATGTGGCAGAACATGGTCTCGGTGCTTTCGGAGTGGTGCTCGGGCGCATGAATTCCGCCGCCGTGGGGCATACGAATGACCACCGGACAGGTGAGACGTCCGCGGGTCCGATAGCGCATGCGCGTCATGTGATTGACGATCTGATCGAGCGCCGGGTACATGAAGCCCATGAACTGGATCTCCGCCACCGGCTTCAGGCCGTGTGTCGCCATGCCCACCGACATGCCCGCGATGGTGGCTTCGGCCAACGGCGTGTCCTGCACGCGCTCGGCGCCGAATCGAGCCTGTAGCCCCGCGGTGGCGCGGAACACACCGCCGTTCGCGCCGACGTCCTGACCGAGCACGACGACGCAGTCGTCGTGCTGCATCTCCCAGCCATGCGCCAGCGCGATGGCCTCGACCATGGTTATTTTCGCCAACTCAATGTCCGCTGGGTTTCGAGCCGCCGGGCTTCGATGAATAAGTGCGCGCAGTGGCCCGCTGTTCATGCAGGTGGGCCGGCAGCTCGGCGAACAGATGATCGAACATGGCATCGGTGTCGGGCTTGGCGCTGCTCAGATACTCGCTCACCGCTGCGTCGACTTGGCGCGCGCACTCTTGCAGCAGGGATTGCTCCCTCGTGTCGTTCCACGCGCCGGCTTCGACGAGATACCGACGGATGCGGAGCATCGGTTCGAGGGTCCACGCCTCTTTGACTTCCGCGTTCGAGCGATAGCGGCTCGCGTCGTCGGCAGTGGTGTGATCGCTCAAGCGGTAGGTGAGCGCCTCGATCAGACACGGCCCGCCGCCGCGCCGCGCCGTCTCCAATGCCTCGCTCACCACTTCGCGAACCGCGAACACATCGTTGCCATCGACTTGCACCCCGGGAATGCCGGCGGCAACCGCTTTTTGCGCCAGCGTCGCGGCGGCGGTCTGCGCCGCCACCGGTACGGAAATCGCCCAGCCGTTGTTCACGACCATGAACACCACGGGCAAGGCGCGCGCGCCGGCCAGATTGAGAGCTTCGTAGAAAGCGCCTTCGGAGGTGCCGCCATCGCCGATGTAGGCCACGGCACAGCGGGGTTCGCGCCGCACCTTGAATGCCATGGCGGCGCCGGCGGCATGCAGCGTCTGTGTGGCGATGGGCACGCACCACGCAAAGTCATGGCGCGGTCCGGCAAAATCATTGCCGCGTTCGTCCCCGCCCCAATACATGAGAATTTCCGTCATGGTCACGCCGCGCCATAGCTGCGTGCCGTATTCGCGATAGACGGGGGCCAAAACATCCTCGGGCCGCATCGCGGCGCCGACTCCGACGTGAGTGGCCTCGTGCCCCAAGGACGGCGGATAGGTGCCGAGCTGGCCGGTGCGCTGCAGGTTCACCGCCTTGGTGTCGAACACGCGCACGCGCGTCATCGCTTCATACATTTTCACCACCTCATCCAAGTCTTCGGCGAACCGCGGCAGCCGCGCCACCAGCCGCCCCTTTGGATCGAGGATTTGTCTGTAGTGGATTTTGAATTCGGCGACGATCGTCATGGGTGAATTATGCCACGAGCAGCATGTCGTAAACGGTCCGGCCGCTGAGCGGCGCGCCCCGGCGGCATGTCAGGGACAGTGTTGACGTGCGAGGTAGTCATGTGTCTGCATTTCGATGAGGCGGCTGGCGGCCCGCTCAAACTCGAAATGCAGCCGCTCGCCGCGATACAGCGCGGCCGGCGGCGCGGCGGCCGATACCACGATCTTGACGCCTCGATCGTAGAACTCGTCGATGAGCATGATGAGTCGCCGCGCCGCGTCTTCGTCCGACGGACCGAAGATGGGGATGTTCTCGATGAAAATGGTGTGATACAGCCGCGCGAGTTCGATGTAGTCGTTCTGGCTGCGCGGCCCTTCGCAAAGTTCGCTGAAGCGAAACCATACCGTGCCCTGTCCTTCGTTCACGGCGTGCAGCTCGCGCCCTTCGACGATGAGGGTCCGCGGCCCGGCCGCGGTGTCGCCGATCAGCGCGGCGAAGCGACGCTGCAGAGCGGCCGGTGTCTCGGGAAGGCTGGAATCCAAATAAGTGGGGGCCTGTTCGAGTTGGCGCAAGCGGTAGTCGATTCCGCCGTCGAGATGCACGACGCTCACGTGTGCTCGTATGAGTCCGATGGCCGGCAAAAAGCGTTGGCGCTGCAAACCGTCCCTGTACAGATCTTGCGGCGGCAGATTGGACGTGGCGACCAGCGTCACCCCGCGGCGGAACAGCCCCTCGAACAGCCCCGCGAGAATCATGGCGTCGGCGATGTCGGCAACGAAGAACTCGTCCAGGCAAATCACGCGGGCGCGGGCTGCCAGACGCCGCGCGACGATTTCCAGCGGCTGGGCAGCGTGCTTGATGCCCGCGAGTTCCGCGTGCACGTCGCGCATGAAGTGATAGAAATGACTGCGTTGCGCACCTGGAGTCGATGCGTAGAACATGTTCATGAGCAGAGTTTTGCCGCGGCCGACGCCGCCCCACAGGTACAGACCGCGCGCCGGCGTCTGGCCTGAGTCGCCGGGCAGCCAGGGGAGGGCTGCCCGCAGGCGCCGGAGGACCGTCGGTGATTGCACCCGCAGCTCCTCACTCAGGGCATCCAGCCGCAGGGCGGCTTCGGATTGTGCGCCGTCGAATTGCAGGCGATGCGCGTCGACCTCGGCACGGAGGCGCGCGGTCACGGTCTGCAATGGGCTCACGGCGTGGGCCGGGTACACGAACCGGGAGCGACAAGGGTGCGGCAGTTACACGGCTTCGCAGTCACGCGGGCTTCGCAGTCACACGGCCTCAAAGGCCCTGGTAATTGGGACCCGAGCCACCCTCGGGCGTAGTCCAGGTGATGATCTCGTAGGGGTCCTTGATGTCGCAGGCTTTGCAGTGGACGCAATTCGCGGCGTTGATCTGCAAGCGCCGCCCGCCCGCACCGTCGGCGACCATTTCATAGACGCCTGCGGGACAGAAGTTCTCGCACGGGTTGCCGTACTCCTTCGTACAGCGAGTCGCGCAAATCGACGTATCGGCCACTTTGAGATGGATGGGCTGCGACTCGTCGTGCGCATTGCCGGCAAAGAAGACGAAGGACACTCGATCGCGCGGCGGCAGCGTGCGCTCGACCCACTGTCGATCCGGCGATTCGAATTCATCGAGTTGCTTGAGCCTGGCGTAGTCCGCGGTGTTTTTCAGGGTCCAGGGGGATCTGCCGTAAGTGAGCATCTCCCAGCCGGCATTGAGCAGACCGAACCACATGCCGCGTTTGAAGCCGGGCTTGAAATTGCGGACGCGCTTCAGTTCTTGTCCCCCTGCGGACGCGCGCCATTTCGCGTCGAAGCCGGCGCTCGATCCGACTTCGGCAATGTGCTCCCCCGCCAGCGACCCGGAGCGGATGGCCTGGTGCACCCCCTTGATCTTGGCGAAATTCAGCGTGCCGCCGGCATCGCCAATGAGAAGGGCGCCGGGCATTTCGAGGGTGGGCGTCGATTGCCAGCCGCCGGCCGCAACCGTGCGCGCGCCGGCGGAGAGGATTTCGCCGCCTTCGAGCAGGGCTTTGACGGAGGGGTGATTCTTGTACTGCTGGAACGCCTCGAAGGGTTTGAGGCGCGGGTCTTGGTAGTCGAGGCCGACGATGTAGCCCACGTACACACGGTCCTGATCCAAGTGGTACAGAAAACTGCCGGCGTAGGTCTTCGAGTCCACCGGCCAGCCCAGGGCATGTTCTATGCGGCCCGGTTGCACGCGGCCAGGCGGCAGCTGCCACAGCTCTTTGTAGCCGAGTGCGAAGGTCTGCGGACAACGATCCTTGGCAAGGTTAAATTTCTGGATCAGCTGCTTGGAAATCGATCCGCGGCAGCCCTCCGCAAGCACGGTGAGGTTGGCGTGTATGTCGACGCCCGCGGCGTAATTGGGTCCGGGGGTGCCGTTGCGGTTCAGCCCCATGTCCCCGACGCGCACGCCTTTGACTTTCCCGCCCTCCTCGTACAGCGCCCCCGCGGCCGCAAAGCCGGGGAATATGTCGACGCCCAAGCTTTCGGCCTTGGCCGCAAGCCACGGCGTCAGCTGGCCGAGGGAGACGATGTAGTTGCCGTGGTTATTGAGCGGGGTACCGGCGGTCATCGATTTCGGCAGCAGCTTGACCAGAAAATCGGGGATGGCCTTGAACGACCCTCGCTGCGTCAGCACGCGAAAGTCATCGTCGCCCGCGGGTACCTTCATTCCGGTGTATTCCGTGGTCCATTCGGGCAGCAGCTGTTGCAGCGGTCCTGGTTCGAGGACCGCCCCGGACAGGGAATGTGCGCCGACGGACGCGGCCTTCTCGAGGAGGCAGATGGATGTCTGGGGGGATAGCTGCTTCAGCCGAATGGCACAGGCGAGGCCGGCGGGTCCCGCACCGACGATCGCAACTTGATATTCCATGACATCGCGCTGACTTTCGCTCATCGAATTCACTCAAAGGGTGCAAAACGCCTACGAATCGCCCATTCGATAAAAAACGGCGGCGTAGTACACCACAAACCGTCGCCGGAGACAGCAGTCCACCAGGCGGACAACGCGTGAGGGGATTGCCGTACGGATGTCGCTTTACTCCATGGGATCACCATGTTGACAGGCCACGGACGCCGGCTACCAGGATGGCCAATGGATTTTGGGCATGGTTGGGCATGGACGCCCCTCTGTTTCAGCGCTTACGCGCGGGGCGGGCGACGGCGTGGGCGTTAGACCAGTTCGATGGCGAGGGCGGTGGCTTCGCCGCCGCCGATGCACAGACTGGCGATGCCGCGCTTCTTGCCCCTGCTTTTCAGCGCATAGATCAACGTGGTGAGGATTCTTGCGCCGGTGGCGCCGATGGGATGGCCCAAGGCGCAGGCGCCGCCATTGACGTTCACCTTGGCGTGATCCAGTCCCAGGTCCTTGATGGCGGCCATGGCGACCACCGCGAAGGCCTCGTTCACTTCGTAGAGATCGACGTCGGACGCTCGCCAATCGAGCCGCTTGAGCAGTTTCTGAATGGCACCCACGGGCGCCAGGGTGAACCACTCCGGTTCGCGCGCGAAACTGGTATAGCCCAAGATGCGGGCCAAGGGCGTCAGGCCCTTCGCCTTCGCGAGGGATTCTCGCGCCAGCACGAGCGCGGCGGCGCCGTCGGAAATGCTGGCTGAACTGGCGGCGGTTACCGTGCCGTCCTTGCGGAAAGCCGGCTTCAGCGACGGAATTTTTGCTTCGTCGAGCGTCGAGGGCGTCTCGTCCTCGTCGATCAGCGCTTCGCCCTTACGAGTCTTGGTCGACACCGGCGCGACTTCGGCGTCGAAGCTGCCGCTGCTGATGGCGGCTTTGGCGCGGCGCACCGACTCGGTGGCGAAATCGTCCTGGGCTTGCCGGGTGAATTCGTATTTGCCGGAGGTGGCTTCGGCGAAGCAGCCCATCAGTTGGCCGTCCCACGGGCTCTGGAGACCGTCGAAGAACATGTGATCCAGAACCTCTTGGTGGCCCATGCGATAGCCGGAGCGGGCTTTGGGGAGCAGATATGGTGCGTTGGTCATCGACTCGAGTCCGCCGGCCACGATGACCTCTGCGGATCCTGCGAGAATCTGGTCGGCTGCGAGCATCACGGCGCGCATGGCGGAGCCGCACATTTTGTTGACCGTGGTGGTGGGGATGCCGGGGGGCAAGCCCGCGCCCAGGGCTGCCTGGCGAGCCGGAGCCTGGCCTATGCCGGCGGACAGCACACAGCCCATGATGACCTCGTCGATGTCGGTGACCGCGAGGCCCGAGGCCGCGACGGCCGCTTTGATGGCCACCGAGCCCAACTGCGGTGCGGTGACGGAGGCTAACGCGCCTTGGAAAGCTCCGACGGGCGTGCGGCGCGCGGACAGGATGACGACGGGATCCGAGTTCATAAGGCGACCTCACCGAGACAGGGCAGCAGTATATCCCCTTGGCAAGCCCCGGCGCCGGCGCATCCGGCCGGACTGCAGGCAGCCGGCCAGCCCCGCGGGCAGCGGCGAGCCCGCCGGTAGGCATCAGGGCACCAGCGCCTCGCCCACGGCCCGCGCAATCAGCTCGCGGCTTTGCTGACGCGCGCCCTTGGCATCGAGCACGGCCAGTATCTCGAAGCGTACGGGCCGCCGATACAGCATCAGCCCACCCGGGGGAAACATCTCGCGGGTGCCGTGGATTGCGGCGGCGACCACCGGCATGGCGGATCGTTCCGCCGTGGCAAACGCGCCGCCGAGGAACTTGCGGATGCCGCGGCGCTCATCGAATGTGCCTTCGGGGAAGAACACCAGCGATTGCCCGGTCGCGGCCAGCCGCCATACGCGGCGCGCGTCGGAGGCGCCCTTGTGGCGGTCGAAACGTTCGACGAACTCGGACCCCAAGCGTCGCAATAGCAAACCCGCGAGCGGCACGCGCACCATCTCTTTTTTGATGACGAAGGCGAAGTCGGCCGGCAGCGCGGCAATGGCGATGATGCCGTCGATGTAGCTCGCGTGGTTGGCAACGACCACGCACGGCGCGGCGGGCAGCTGCTCGGTGCCTTGAATCGTGAACGGGATGCCGGCCCCGAACAGGAAACCGCGCGAGAATGCGCCGGCCACTTGGCGGCGCCGGCGCGGACCGGGCAGAAACAAATTGATGACCAACGTGGTCATCCCCAGCGTCACGAACAGAAGCAGGCAATACAGGGTGTAGACGCGCTGCATCGGGGAGGCGGATGCCGGTGGCGCGGCCGCCGGGGACTCTGGATCTGTGATCTGGTTCTCCTTATGTTAATACTTAATCGTACTGTGAGACTGGTCACGCCGACCCGCCAGCACCGCTCGCATACTTCGGCACATAACGCGTACGGCACCACTTCGTGCGATTACCACGCGGGAACATATGGCGACGGCTCTCAAACGGTCGGTTTATACACGTAGCTCGGGCAGCGGGGAATCGGTGCGCGAACTCGCCGACCCGGCTCTGCAGCGCTTCCTCGACGCGGTATGGATGGAACGTGGTTTGTCGGCGAACACGCTTGCGGCATATCGGGCCGATTTGACGGCGCTCGCGCGGTGGCTCGAAGAGCGCGACAGCGCCCTGCTCAAAGCCACGCGCATCGAAATACTGGGCTTCATCGCGGCGCGTGTCGAGGGCGGTTCGCGGCCTCGGTCCACGGCGCGGCAGCTGTCGAGCTTCAGACGCTTTTTCCGTTTTATGATGCGCGAAGCCATGATTTCGGTCGACCCGACGGCGCAGATCGCGATGCCGAAGATCGGCCGGTCGCTGCCGAAGTCCCTGACGGAGGCTGAGGTCGATTCGCTGCTCGAGGCGCCGACCGTCGCCGACCCGCTGGGGCATCGTGATCGAACCATGCTCGAGGTTCTGTATGCCACCGGCTTGCGCGTTTCGGAACTCGTCAGCCTGAAGCACAATCAGGTCAACTTGAATCAAGGCGTGATCCGCGTGCTCGGCAAGGGCAACCGCGAACGATTGATACCGTTGGGCGACGAGGCGGTCAAGTGGGTGGAGCAGTTCATGCAGGGCCCGCGCGCGGAAATCTTGTTGGAACGCCAGACCGATTACCTATTCCCCACGCGCCGCGGCGATCGCATGACGCGCCAAGCGTTCTGGCACATCATCAAGCGCTATTCGAAGAAGGCCGGCGTCGACAAGGAATTGTCGCCGCATACCCTGCGCCACGCGTTTGCCACGCATCTATTGAATCACGGGGCGGATCTGCGCGTGGTGCAGATGCTCTTGGGTCACAGCGATCTGTCGACGACGCAGATCTATACTCACGTCGCCCGCGAACGCCTCAAAGAGCTGCATCAAACGCATCATCCGCGAGGTTGATGGCCCGGGTATAGCCCCGGGGCACCGGGTCCGGCCTTGTAGCCGTCGGCGGCGTTGCCGGCTGCCGCGTCCCCTCTGATAGAATTGCTGAACCTCCCGGTGGCGGCGGGGTCCAAATCGTGAGATCCGTTGAAGCGTCCACGTCATAGCGGTATAGCGGTATAGCGGAATAGCGTCATGTTGAAAATCATCGCCATCCTCCTCGCGGGCTGCTGCTGCACCCCGTTTTTGAGCGCACGCGCCGACTCCGCCGATCAGCCGGCGGATCCGCGGGCGGCGCTTCTCAAGTTGCTGCCGGCCGGATCGAAGCTCGATGACTTGCGGCCGTCACCCATCCCGGGCATCTACGAATTCTCGCAGGGCGCGGACGTGAGCTACATGACGGCCGACGGCAAGTATTTTCTCGACGGCAATGTCTACGACATGGGCACGCGCGAGAATCTGACCGAGCAGCTGCGTACCAAAGCGCGGGTTGCAATGATCAATGCGGTGCCCGAATCGCAGATGCTGATCTTCTCGCCGAAGAATCCGCTATACACCATCACGGTGTTCACCGACGTCGATTGTCAGTATTGCCGCAAGCTGCACAGCGAGATGGCGGAACTCAACAGACTGGGCGTACGCGTGCGGTACATGTTCTATCCGCGCTCCGGGCCCAATACCGAGAGCTGGCGCAAGGCCGAAGCGGTGTGGTGTGCGGCGGACCGCAACGAGGCGCTGACGCGCGCCAAGGCCGGCGGCGCGTTGGAGACGGGCAAGGGTTGCGGGCCCAACCCCGTGGCTCGAGAGTATGCACTGGGACAGAGCCTCGGCGTGCGCGGCACGCCGGCCATCGTCACGGAGAGCGGCGATTACATCAACGGCTACTTGCCGCCCCGCGATCTCGTGGAGGAAATCAAGGAACTGCGCTCGGTGAAGGGCAAGAGCTAGCGGAACGCAACGGCCAGCGCGGACGCGCTGCGCTAGCGCTCGAGCAGCTTGGCCTTGTCCTTGACCCCTTCCCACTGCTTGGCATCGGCCGGCGCATCTTTCTTCTCGCTGATGACGGGCCACTCCTTGGCGAGGTCGGCGTTGAGCTGCTTGAAGTTTTCCTGACCGGTCGGGATCTCCTCCTCGGAGAAAATCGCTTCGACCGGGCACTCGGGTTCGCACAGGGTGCAATCGATGCACTCATCCGGATCGATCACGAGAAAATTCGGCCCTTCGTGGAAACAATCGACGGGACAGACTTCCACGCAGTCCATGTATTTGCACTTGATACAGCTTTCGGTGACCACGAACGCCATGACTTACCCTTCTTCTCGAACAGTTAAACTATTGGACAGCGGAACGCAGCATATTCTGCCACACCGCGGAGCCTGTCTGGCTCCTATGATTTCAACGGACGCGTCAGCTCCGTAAAGTGATAGTCGTCGCGGCCGGCGGCGCGGTCCGCGAAGAACTTGCGCAGCGTGAACTCGCCGCTGGGAAACGCCAAATCCGCCCAGGGAATTTCAGCTTCGCTGTACAAACCCACCTCCAAGCTCTCGGGGCCGGGCGCGAACTCCGGAGCGAGCAAGCGGGCGCGGAACATGACGTGCACCTGACCGGCGTGGGTGACGTTCGCGACGGCCAGGAGCGATCCGATCTCGACCTTCGCCAGCGCTTCTTCGTAGCATTCCCGGGCTGCCGCGTGCTGCATGGTCTCGCCGTTTTCCATGAATCCTGCCGGCACGGTCCAGAATCCCAACCGCGGCTGTATGGCCCGCTTGCACAACAGGATCTTGTGTTCCCACTGGGGCACGCAGCCCAAGACCAGCAACGGGTTCTTGTAGTGAATGACGCCGCAGCGCGTGCATACGAAGCGCGGCAGGTGGTCTCCGTCGGGAGTCTTCAAGATGACGGGTGAGCCGCAAGTACTGCAGAAATTCAAAGCGCGTCCATAATTTAAAAAGTTTCTGGTGGCCGGAGAGGGAATCGAACCCACACGGTGTCACCACCACCGGATTTTGAGTCCGGCGTACGGTAACGTAAGTATCTGTTTTTAAAATAGATTAACTAGAAAATTTCGCATATGTGTAACTCAATGTGTAAATTTCATAGATTGCACCGTACCCCTTCACGTCCGGAAATTGAGCGTCCTGCGCATTTTTCGGCAAAACGCCCGGACATTCTACCTTGTCTCGCCCTGCGCGCAGGGATAGGTGGAAGCACATGATCGCGCATTTGACCCCGACCAGAAAGCATTTGTCCGCGATGCTATCGCGAGCGTACGTTTCACGGCAAAGATGACGCCATGCGCGAAGCGCTTGCACTCACACTAAGCAGATGCCGCCGGGCGAGCCGTTCAAGATAGCCATGAGTGAGCCCAGAAGGGCCTTGGGGCGGGGTAGGCGCGAGGTAATGGCCCCCGGATTAGCAAGCAAATCTGCCGAAACCCGATGATTTACCTCAGTCTAGGCGCGCCGAGAAAGGGTAAACTGCGCGTCAGCGCCGTCGAGAATTGGACGGCTAGCCATCTACCTTAGACCATATGAGCACATCGGTCGTCAGCACTTCTTCGGACATTATGGGTGGAACTCCGGTATTCCCCGGCACGCGCGTGCCCGTGCAAACCCTGCTCGACTATATCGAGGCCGGTGACACGATCGATGATTTCCTCCTTGGTTTTCCCTCGGTGACCCGCGAGCATGTCGTAGCGTTCCTACCGAACCAACTGAACACACCTCAATAGCAACCGTAACTCCTCTTCAACGCCTGCGGCACGAAGCACTGCGTCGCGGTCGATCCTTCGGGCAAGCTCACGATACGACATGGGCTTGAGGTATTCGGGCCATTCTTTCGCAAGCGCTCTCTCGGCATCCGCTGATGTCTGGGGCCGGCGCGTCGTGGTACCCGGGAGGTGCCGCAACAGCGACGCTTCAAAACAAGGCCGTTGCCAGATGATTTGAATGCGATGCTCACGCGCGAGCCGACGAGCCGCTTCGGTACGCTGCGGATTCGCCTCGGTCTGGTCGTAATCCAGCAGGACAAAACGGTCCGGTGGCGCCATCCGCGTCCTGCGCAGTTGTTCGAGTTTGCGCACGGCGAGTTGAATGCGAGTCTGAGGTTCGCTTGCGCCGATGCCAAGATTCTCGATGATAAGGTGAACCGCCAGGCCTTCGGCGTTAATCAAGTCCTGTAGAAGCCGGACGTAGCCCGCCTCGGATTCTCCTTCGCACCCGACGAAGACGGGACGACGCGGCGGTATGTGCGGGGCGCGGCGAGTCATCCGATCTGCGGCACTCCGCCGTAGACGCCGCTCAGATACTTCCGGTAGTGGTTCTCGTCACGGCGGACCTTCACATCCATGAGGCTGTAGACCTTCGTACGGCCTTGACGATCCTTCTCGCACAACACGATTTCTTCTTTGTCGAGTGAATCGAGCAAAGAGGCAGAATGGCAACTGAACCACAGTTGCGCATCATGGGGATTGCGGGTCTTTTTGTCGTGAAACCAGCGCAGTATCTCTGGCAACACGAGTGGATGTATCGATGCGTCGAGTTCATCGATGGCGAACACGCCACCCTGCGCGAGCGTCACGGCGATGGCCGGAAACATTTTGATGAACGAGCGCGTACCGTGGCTTTCGAGCCCCCAAGGCATTTCCATGTGCAGACCCGCGTGCTTGAACATGGGCGAAGGTCCTTGGGGGGAGTCGGCCAGCCTCATGCTCTCGACGCCCACATCGATACGGTTCAGCTCCTTGTTGAGATTGATCAGGATTTCTGGGTTTTTGGCGAGATACTGAATGATAAATTGATCGTTGTTGGGAGCGGCTTCAAGCTGGAAGATCGCCTGTTGCGCAATATGCACGAAGAGCGCCGCCGTTGGATGCTGGAACAGTGCGAACGACGACAGCACCGACGCGGTCGGGCTCAACGTATTGAGCAAGTGCTGGTAGCCAGCCAGAGGGAAAGTTTTGGAGTCCTTGACCTTGTTGTCGGCGTCACGCTCGAACACACGTTGCCACTTCCCCTGTCCGCGCGGCTTCTGGCGCAGAGCCTCGCTCTTGATGCGTTGGGCGACGCCGTTGCTCACCTCTATCGACAACTCGTAGCGATAGACGCCTTGCTCGACGGATTCCCCCCCCTGGATGCGCTTTTGCACCTCGGGCGACAGGTTCATAACGCCCCCGAGTTCAATTGCCAGGCGCACCGGCCTGGACTCGGATTCCTGATCGTTGAAACGCTCGAAGAAAGGAAATCCGGGGGGGCTGCGTTGCGTGCTGTCTCGGACCATGCCGACGATGAATTCGAGAGCGCGCAGGACGGTGGTCTTTCCCGAAGCATTCGCACCGAGAATGGCAATAGCTTTCGGCGCCCGAATTTCGGAGCCGGTGAAGATCGGCGCGAAACGTCCCTCCGGGTCGGGGACGTTGGGCGCAATCGTCAGATCGAGAATTTGAGTGTCCCGGATAGAAAAGAAATTCTCAATTTCAAGCTTATAGAGCATGGCACTATCTCCAACCAATATAGTGCCATATTTGACGAATTTTAGTCAAAATATAGAATATACACCTTATTTGGTCGATCCAAGAATACGCTCGCCGTGTGGTCCGAAGAATCATCCCTGTAACACTCAGGTCGAGTTGGCCGAAACGCTGGCCTATGTCGAAGCGACGGCGGCCGATGGTGCGTGAACTTCTGAAGAACGTCGGCGGCACGTGATCGCGCATTTGACCCCGACCAGAAAGCATTTCTCCGCGATGTTATTGCGAGCGGACGGCCGCACGGCGAAGAGAACGCCATGCGCCAAGCGCTTGCGCTGCGGGAGCGACGCGAGCGTGCCCGCCAAGCCCGCGGGGGGAAGGGCGGAGGGCAAGCGGCCTGGGTTATACCGCATGTGATGAAACCTCTGCTATATTGTCCACCCAGCATAGGAAACCTCACATTGGCCATGACTAGCACCCAGCGCGCCCAAGCCCTCAAGCTGCTGGGCGCCCGTTCCATGATGCGGCTCAAAGACTTCGCCGCCTACCGTATCGGCCCGGAGACGCTCGCGCGTCTGGTTCGGGACGGGACAGTCGTGCGTCCCGCGCGGGGGCTCTACCAGCTCGCCGAAGGGACGGCAGATGCCCGCCACACACTGGCTGAAGCGGCGGCGCTCGTGCCCAAAGGCATCATCTGCCTGGTGTCCGCGCTGCAGTTCCACGGCCTGACCCTGCAGATGCCGTCGAGCGTGTGGATGGCGATCGAGCGCACCGCCTGGCGCCCGCGGATCACCTATCCGTCGACCCGCTTCGTGCGCTTCACGGGCTCGGCACTGAGGGAGGGTATCAAACGTCACCGCATCGAGGGCGTGGAGGTGGCGATCACCGATCCGGCGCGGACCATCGTCGATTGCTTCCGGTATCGCGCCAAGGTCGGCATTGACGTGGCGATGGAAGGGCTGCGCGAGGGCCTGCGCCAGCGCAAGGCGACGAGCGATCAACTGTGGCGCTACGCCACGAAAGTCCGGATCTGGTCGACTATGAAACCCTATGTCGAAGCGACGGCGGCCGATGGCACGTGAACCTCTGAAGAACGTCGGTGCCTCGGTGCGTGCCCGATTGCTGCAGCGATCGCGCAAGGTGATCCGGGTTTTCCGACTGAGTCACATGCCAAAGCGGTGCTCGTCTAGCAAGCGGCAGAACACGTGGCGGGCTAAAATAGACCCTACCTGACCTTCCCGAGGTCATGCTCATCACTTACGCCTTCCGATCGCTGACGCTTGTACAATGGAGACTTGACGTGGCACACAAGCTGGATCGAATAACCGCCAATCCCGCCATCATGAATGGGCAGCCCTGCATTCGGGGGATGCGCTTCACAGTGCGTCGGGTGGTCGAGGCGGTCGCATTGTACCCGGACCGGAACGAGCTCAAGGCCGAGTACCCGGAACTTGACGATGAGGATATCGCCCAAGCGCTGGACTTTGCCGCCCGCAATTTGGACGATCAGGTCCTGCCATTGGAAGCTGCGTGATCAGGCTCTTGCTCGATCAGGGGCTCCCACGCTCCACGGTCGAGTTGCTGGGCGCGGAGGGATGGGACGTCCTGCACGCCTCTGACTGCGGCCTCAGTACTGCGAGTGACGAACAGATCCTCGCCTATGCCCGCGCCAACGCACGTGTCGTTTGTACTCTAGATGCCGATTTCCACGCTTTGTTGGCAGTGTCGAGTGCGAGAGGGCCGTCGGTCGTCCGCCTACGCCAGCAGGGTCTGCGTGCTCCAGGCGTAGCCAGCCTCCTTCGGCGGGTGTGGAACAAAATTCAGGCGACCATTGAGGCCGGAGCGGCTGTGACCGTTCTCGCAATGGTATATCTCGTGAGCTAGGGCGCCAGCGTACTCCGCCGTCGAGCATTCACTGTAGGAGCAGCTCATCGTTACCATAGTTGTGGGTAAATGGCGGAGTGCTTTGGTAAGCACTCCGGAGGGTTTACCGGCGACCAAGTCACCGACATGAGTACTTCAACAAATGACCGGGATAAGTCTGAAAGGAGAAGGGCGCCACCGGCGCGGCGTCAAACCAAAGCGGCGTTCGCCGCCGAGAAGAAATTTCCCTTCGGAAATTTGAAAGGAAGAGCGCCAACCGCGCTCCAATTGTTATTGTTCAAAGAGTATGGTGCCGGAGGGGTCGGAGTCGAACCGACACGCTTTTAACGGCGGTGGATTTTCTTGCGACTTCGGCTTTCGCCGCCGCCGCATCTGCGACCTTCGTAGTCTGGAGCACGCCTTCACCGTAGTCTTGCGACCGTCGGTGCCCGCCGTCAGCTCTCTACACCGTTCCGGAGAGTCATCCGGGACTTGGCTCGGCGTCAGTTCGGGCGTTTCGTCCAGGGCGCGCAGCGGGCCCCGTCGGGAGTCTTCAAGATGACGGGTGAGCCGCAAGTACTGCAGAAATTCAAAGCGCATCCATAATTTAAAAAGTTCTGGTGCCCGGAGAGGGAATCGAACCCACACGGTGTCACCACCACCGGATTTTGAGTCCGGCGCGTCTACCAGTTCCGCCATCCGGGCATGCCAGACCAGGCAGTATATGCGATCGGCGGCCTAGATAGAATGACCAAGGTACTATTGCTTCGAATCATGCAGCGCACGGACTTCCACTTCGACCTTCCCCAAGAGCTCATAGCGCAGCGACCCACGCCGGAGCGCTCGGCGAGTCGGCTCTTGGTGCTCGACGGCGAGACCGGCGAGCGTCAGGATCTGCAATTTCGCGATGTGCCCTCGCTGTTGACCAGCAAGGATTTGCTGGTGTTGAACGACACGCGTGTGGTGCCGGCCCGGGTCCATGGCGTGAAGGAGAGCGGCGGCAAGATCGAGATACTGCTCGAGCGCGCGCTCGACTCGAATACCGCACTGGTGCATGCGCGGGCGAGCAAAGGGCTGAGGCCGGGGGCGCGGGTGGCGCTGCCGGGCGGCGCCAGTGCGCGCATGCTGGACCGGGACGGGGACTTGTTCCGGCTGCAATTCTCCTGCGAGGTACTGCCGTATTTCGAGGCCCACGGCGCCGTGCCGCTGCCTCCTTACATGGATCGCGCGCCGGAGAGCGCCGACCGCGATCGCTACCAAACCGTGTATGCGCGGGAACTCGGCGCCGTGGCGGCGCCCACGGCCGGCCTGCATTTCGACGCGCCGCTTTTCTCCGCGCTGGCAGCGCGCGGGGTGCGGCATGCGTTCGTCACGCTGCACGTCGGGGCCGGCACTTTCCAGCCGGTGCGGGAGGAAAGGCTGGAGGGGCATGTGATGCACGAAGAAAACCTGGCGGTGCCCGAGGCCACTACCGACGCCATCAACGCGACGCGGGCGGCCGGAGGCCGCGTGGTTGCCGTGGGTACCACCGTGGTACGAAGCTTGGAAACAGCCGCCATGGCGAGCGTCGCTGGCGGGGCAGCGGCGGGGCGCGCGGCGGCGGCGGGGCCGGCAGC
>JALYHU010000225.1 GCA_030776345.1 Pseudomonadota bacterium
TCGAGCAGATCCACCTTGTTGAACACCAGCAGCTCGCGAATCTCGCCCGCTCCGATGTTTTGCAAGACTTCTCGAACCTGATCGATGCGCTCGTTGCGCAGCGGATCGCTGGCATCGACCACGTGCAGCAGGAGGTCCGCGTCCCGCGCTTCCTGCAGCGTCGAGCGAAATGCCGCAACCAGCTCGTGGGGCAAGGCCCTGACGAATCCCACGGTGTCGGCCAGCACGACCTCACCGACGCCGGCCAGCTTGATCTGCCTGACGGTGGGATCCAAGGTGGCGAACAGCTGGTCGGCCACATAGGTGGCCGACCCGGTGAGCGCGTTGAATAAGGTAGACTTACCGGCGTTCGTATAGCCCACCAGGGCTACCGTGGGCACGGGCACCTCGCGCCGTACGTGGCGGCTGGTATCGCGTTGCCGCGCGAGCTTGTCGAGTCGGCCCTTGAGCGTGCGGATGCGCTTGCCGACGAGACGACGATCGGTTTCGAGCTGCGTTTCGCCAGGACCCCGCAGACCGATGCCGCCCTTCTGCCGTTCGAGATGGGTCCACCCCCGGACCAAGCGGCTCGAGAGATGCGACAGTTGCGCCAATTCCACTTGCAGCTTGCCTTCGAAACTCCGCGCGCGTTGCGCGAAGATGTCCAAAATCAGGCCGTTGCGATCGAGTACTCGGCGATTTGTCAGCTTTTCGAGATTGCGCTCCTGGCTCGGGCTCAGGGTCTGGTCCACCAGCACCACGTCGGCGTTGTGCTCCTCGGCACAGGCTTTGATCTCCTCCGCCTTGCCGGAACCCACGAAGTACTTCGGATCCGGCCGTGGCCGGCTCGCGAGCACCACCCCGACGGCAACCGTCCCTGCTGAGGCGGCCAGCGCCTTGAACTCGGCCCTGTCGTAGGGCTCTACGGGGTGCCCGATTCCGACGCCCACCAGAATGGCACGCTCGCCACCCCGTGGCCGTTCAAACAGCTGCAGAGCGCCGCCCCATCATTTGACGCGGTGGCCGATCATTCGACAATGGCCGGTTCCGTCACTTCACCGTCTTCGCCGGTGGGCAGGCGCACGTTGCGCGCCGGCACCACAGTGGAGATGGCGTGCTTGTAGACCATCTGACTCACACTGTTTCTGAGCAAGACGACGAACTGGTCGAACGAGTCGATCTGACCTTGGAGTTTGATGCCGTTCACAAGATAAATTGAAACGGGCACGCGTTCTTTGCGCAGGGCATTGAGAAAAGGGTCCTGCAGAGACTGGCCACGGGCCATGGGAGAGCTCCTTGTTTTTAGTGTCATTTGCATTGCCGCGTCACTTCCGTTGTGTCACAAGGCATATACCGTTTGAATGCTAGCACACCCTTCCGCAGCGGCGTAACCGCTAATACCATCGCGTCGAATATCACTTGAGAAAACCGCCCTCGGATAGTGCATTAAGCAATTTTGATGCGACATCGGGATGCGCGGAGTCGAACCAAGCGGCCCGCTGCCGCGCGCGCAGCCACGTGAGCTGACGTTTGGCGAGTTGTCGCGTCGCCGCAATCGCCTGCTCACTGGCTTCCGCCAGTGAGCACTGCCCCGTTAAATAGCGCCACATCTGGCGATATCCGACCGCACGCATCGACGGATGTTCCGCATGAAGATCGGTTCTTTTTTGCAAGGTACGCACCTCCTCGATAAATCCTGCCGCGAGCATTGCCTGGAAACGCGACTGAATGCGCGCGTGTAGGATAGGTCTGTCGAGCGGCGCCACGGCGAGTTCCAGCACCTCGACTCCCGCCAATACCGACGCTCGGGATCGCTGCAGCTGGGAGATGGGCTTTCCGGTCAGTTCAAACACCTCGAGCGCCCGTTGGATACGCTGCGAATCGTTCGTGTGAATGCGGGCGGCGGCATCTGGATCCACGGCGGCGAGTTCCTCGTGCAATCCCGGCCACCCTACCATCGCGGCGCGGGCGTCGATCTCTGTTCTAACCCTGATACTCGCGTCGGGCAATGCCGCAATTCCCGACGACAAAGCATGGAAATACAACATGGTGCCGCCGACGAACAAGGGCTGCCGACCGCGCCGCCAAATCTCCTCCATCACCGCTGCCGCATCTTCCACGAATTCTCCGGCGGAATAAGTCACGGCCGGATCGCGGATATCGATCAGATGATGGGGCACGGCCTGACGAGTCGCCAAATCGGGCTTCGCCGTCCCGATATCCATGCCGCGGTACACCAGCGCCGAATCCACGCTCACGATCTCCAGCGGGAACTCTTGCGCCAGATGCACGGCAAGATCCGATTTCCCGGCGCCCGTGGGGCCCATGAGCAGGATCGCACCCCGGCGAACGGACCGCTCATGGGGTTCCGGCATCAACGTCCGCGCAGGAACAGCCGATCCAGATCGTTGAGCGACAGGCGCACCCAAGTCGGGCGGCCGTGATTGCACTGATCGGCGCGCTCGGTGCGTTCCATCTCGCGCAGCAGCGTGTTCATTTCCGGCAGCGTCAAATTGCGCCGCGCGCGGACCGCGGCGTGGCAGGCCATCGTGCCGAGCAGATGGTTGATGGATTCTTCCACGCGCCGCGAGTGGCCGGTTTCCACTAGATCCGACAGCACGTCGCGCACCACGCCGGCCGGATCCCGGCCCGTGAGAATACTGGGATAGGCGCGCAATGCCAGCTGATCCGGCGCCAGCCGCGTCACCGCGAATCCCAAGGCAGCGAATTCCGCCGCGTGCGCCTCAGCGACCTCCGCCTGCGCCTGGGTGACGGGCAATATCTCGGGCACCAACAGTTGCTGCTGCGCAGTTTGCCCCCCCAGCAGCTTTTTCATGCGTTCGTACATCACGCGCTCGTGCGCGGCGTGCATGTCCACCAGCACCATGCCGTCCGCGGACTGCGCCAGGATATACACGCCGTGCAGTTGCGCGATGGCATAGCCCAGCGGGTCGCAAGCCCCTGGCTCATGCACCGAAGCATCCGTCTCACGGGCCGCGGCGTCCTGTTCGTAGGCGTCGCCGACGGGCCGGCCGCCGGTTGCATCGTCCAGCCCGCTCTCGAGAAAGCTGCGGTACGCATCGGCACCGGGGTGTGCCCGCCGTTCCGGCAACACGAAATGCGCCTGGGCGGGGGCCGCGATCGGGGCGTAGGTCGCGCTGCCGGTCAACCAATCGAGCGGAGCGCTGCCGGTCGATCCGGCGGTGGGCTTGGTTCCCGCCAATGCCCGCTCCACCGTGCGGAACAGGAACTCATGGATGCGGCGCGCTTCGCGAAAACGTACCTCCAGCTTCTGCGGATGCGCATTGACATCCACCTCGGTCGGATCCAAATCCAAATAGAGCAGGTAAGCGGCGAATCGTCCGTTGAACAGGACATCTTGATAGGCGAGCCGTGCAGCCCCGGCGACCAGCTTGTCGCGCACGAAGCGGCCGTTCAGGAACGCGAATTGCAGATCGGTTTGGCTACGCGAAAAGGTCGGCAGCGCCAGCCAGCCGCTCAAACGGAAATTTTCCGTGTCTTGGCGCAATTCAATGACATGCGCGGCAAAATCCTCCCCGCACAGCTTCGCCACCCGCGCCAGCTTCTCGGCAGGCGATCGGGCCGGCGGCAAACTCCAGAGGGCCTTGCCGTTGTGCGCCAGCGTGAAACCCACATCGAAGCGCGACAGCGCCAGGCGCTCCAGGGTGCGCACGACGTGCTGCAGCTCGGTCGGTTCGCTGCGCAGAAACTTGCGCCGCGCCGGGACGTTGAAGAAGAGGTCGCGGACTTCCACGCTGGTGCCGGGCGGATGCGAGGCCGGGATGGGTGATGACAACTCGCCGTTGCGCGCCTCCACCGCCCAGGCGTGCTGCGCCTCGGCGGATCGCGATATCAACGAGAGGCGCGATACCGAGGCAATGCTCGGCAACGCCTCGCCGCGAAATCCCAAGGTCGCAATTTTTTCCAGATCGTCCAGGGAAGCGATCTTGCTGGTCGCATGCCGGGCGAGCGCGATCCCGATCTCTTGCGGCCGGATCCCGATGCCGTCGTCGCGCACCCGTACCAAACCGCAGCCACCGCGCTCGAGTTCCACTTCGATGCGCGCCGCCGCGGCGTCCAGGGAATTTTCGACCAGCTCCTTGACGACGGAGGCCGGCCTCTCGATGACCTCACCGGCCGCGATTTGATTGATGAGTTCGTCGGGTAAGACTTGAATCAAAATGGCTCCCGCCTCGCCTCCACGGCCGCGCGAAGGATATTTTCGCACAGCACGCCGGCCAGCAGGGAACTCCGCTGGCCTGTCCGAGGCAGGCTCCTAGCCGCCGCCCGCCCCCGCCGGGGCTGTGGCCAACACCGAGCGCGGCGCCCCGGATCCTGCGAGTTCCGCGATCCGCGTGCCCGGCGGCGGGTCGGCATAGAAGTAGGCGCGCACGCCCTGATGGATGGCGCCCGCCAGCTTGGCCTGCTGAGCCGCGCCGCGCAGGCGCTTTTCTTCTTGCGGATTGGAGATGTAGGCGGTCTCCACCAGCATCGACGGAATGTCGGGGGATTTCAGCACCATGAAGCGCGCCTGCTGAACCTGCGGCTTGCGAACTTCACCCACCTGGTTCAGGTGGTGCAGCACGTGCTCGGCTGCTGCTTGACTGGCGGTCAACGAGGCCGATTGGGACAGGTCCAGCAACACGGAGGCAAGCACGTCGCCCTTGTCATCGAGCGACACGCCGCCGATCAAATCGGATGCATTCTCGCGCTCGGCGAGCCAGCGCGATGCCTCGTCGGTGGCGCCTCGCGGCGACAAGATGTACACCGATGACCCATCGATGGTGCGGTCCCGTATGGAATCCGCGTGAATGGAGACGAACAAGTCCGCCTGCTGCGCCCGGGCTCGACGCATGCGATCGCGCAAAGGCACGAAGTAATCCCCGTCGCGCGTCAGCACCGCCCTCATTCCGGGCTCGCCGTCGATCCGCAGTGCGAGCGCACGGGCGATGGCGAGCACCACGTCCTTTTCCCGCGTCCCGTTCTTGCCGATGGCACCCGGATCTTCTCCGCCATGGCCCGCATCGATGGCGATGATGAGGTCCCGTGCCCCCGCCCGGGCGTGCTCGACCTTGACCGGCGTATCCACCGCCCCCGCCCCGCCCAGATCGATGACCAGCCGATAGCCGTAATGATTGTTGGGTACCGCGAGAAAGCTCTTGGCGCGGATCGGGTGCGATAAATCGAGGACGATGCGCAGTTCCCCTGACGGGCGCTTGGCCATCCGCACTTGCTTGACCGCCCCGGCAGCGTTGGGCGCACGCGCGCCGGCGCCCAGGCGCGCGCCCGAGACATCGAGCACCACTCGATCCGGATTGTTCAGAACTGCCAAGCTATGCTGCGCGCTGCCCGACAGATCGAGTACCACGCGGGTGCCCTCCGGACCGGCCCACAGACGCACGGCACGCACTTCCACGGCGGCATGCCCGGGCGATGCGAGCATCGTCGCCAACAACGGCAGCGAGGCGAACCATCTGGCGAAGGTGACCATGGGGCATCAAGTTAACGCCTACTCGGTTCGTTTTTCAAGCTGAATTAGATACATACGCAGTTAAGCTAGTGTCATGCACTAACAGCTCCAGCCACCGGCGACCGCGCGCCGTCGGCGCTCGCACGTGCGCCTGGCGGGAGGCCGCTACGCCTGAGTTCTCCAAATTCAAATAGGTCAGCGTCAAATCGATGTCCGCGGGCGGTAACGCCGCCCCACCCTTTTCCGGCCATTCCACCAGCAGCAGGCAGTCAGCGCCGAGAAAGTCCCGCAGACCAAGCTCCTCCACGTCTACAGGGCCCTGCAGTCGATATAAATCGACGTGGATGCAGGTGATGCCACTGGGCTGGTACGCCTCCACCAGCGTGTAAGTCGGGCTTCGGATCAATCCGTCGACGCCAAGCGCGCGTAGCAGGCCGCGCACGCAAGTGCTCTTGCCCGCCCCCAGCTCTCCACGCAGATAGAGGACCGTGCTGCCCCGCCCGTCGCTGCCAGCCCGCCCGTCGCTGCCAGCCGGACCGTCGCTGCCGGCCGCACCAC
>JALYHU010000226.1 GCA_030776345.1 Pseudomonadota bacterium
GGGCAATCGCGGTCGCTCCCGCTGCCGCCGGAAGGGACCCAGCGTCGGCCGTCGGCGTGCTCGCGCTGGAGGGTGGCGTGGCGGCTGCTGCGGCGTCGGCCGCAGCAGCACTACCGGCCGCTGCGCCATCGGCCGCCGTCTCCACTGGATCGTTCACGACTTCGTAGCCGCCAAGCTCGGGTCGCGCGCGATAGTAAGTGTCGTTCGCGTAGAGATAGGCCTTGCCGCCGTTCTCGACCGGGGTTGCGAACCCGGGGAGCGTCGGGACCACAATGCCAATCGGCGGTGCGACGACGATGAACGCCGATCCCTGGGGCTGGAACCAGACGCCGTCGTGGAACCGATACGACAGGCCGGCATAGTTGACCACGACCGTTCCCCGCGGCACCTCGCGGAAGATAGCGCCGCGGTCCGGATAGACGTGTTTGTGACCGTGATGCGGGTCGTGATGCTTATGGTTTGGCTCGAGCTCTCGCTCGTCCTGGGGCCGGGCGGCGTCCTCACGCGGAGCAGTATCCTGATGTGAGGCAACGTCCTGGTGCTGGGCCCCGGCGCGGTGCTGGGCGATGGCACGCGTTGGGCTGAGATAGGCGATACCGAGAACGACAATCATGCCAAGCAATCGCATCGCAGCCTCCTTGCCGGGCCAAGCCACGGACACCGAAACCGCCAGCAGCGGACTAGGACTCGATCGCGCGATCTGCGCAGTCACCCGATCCATGCGGTAACGCGAACTGTGCAGTTCCGTTGACTTCGCCGCGGTGGTGTTTGTTCCCAAAAAATCGCTGGGGGGCGCGCTCAGGACTGCTGGATGGACGCGATAAACTGGGTGCAGGCGGGAAGCGGCTGTAGGCGGGAAACCGGATGTGGCGGGAAGCGGATCTCGCGCGCTGCCGGATTTACGCGTTGCGGTGCGCGGCCAGCGGCATCACGGGGTGCCGTTGCCGGATTACCTCACCAGTTGGGGTTGGGCAGCTCGGCGAATACTTCCTGGAGCGCGTAGCCCCAACGGGTGCGGATCATCTTGAAGTATTCGTTCTCGTGATCGATGCTGATGTGGGTCGCGAGTTTGATCTCGTCGCGTCTGATGATGGCGAGATCGAGCGGCGGTCCGACGGACAGGTTCGAGCGGATGGTGGAGTCCATCGAGACGAGAACGCACTTCGCGGCCTGGGCGAGGCTGCTGCTGCGGGAGATCACGCGGTCGATGATGGGCTTGCCGTATTTGGACTCGCCGATCTGAAAGTACGGCGTGTCGACCGACGATTCGATGAAATTACCCGCCGAATAGATATGGAACAGGCGCGGCTCCTCGCCGTAGATCTGGCCGCCGAGAATGAAGGTGGCGTTGAACTCGTGCCCTTGTTCCTTGAGCATCTCGGCATCGCGGTCGTGGATCTCGCGCAGCGCGTCACCCACCACGCGGGCGACGTTGAACATGTTCTTGGCGCGGTAGATTCGCGCGAGCTGGTCGGGGTCGTCGGGCTCTTCATGCAGCAGATTGACGACTGCCTGGGTGATGGCGAGGTTTCCGGCCGACAAGAGCACCAACACACGATCGTTGGCCCGCTGAAAGGTCGCCATCTTGCGGAATGTGTTGATCTGATCGACGCCGGCGTTGGTCCGCGAGTCGGACAACAAGACGAGACCGGTATCGACCAGCAGGCCGACGCAGTAAGTCATGGGGCTGAATTATACGCGCGAAACCATAGGTTTCCGCCATCCGCCTTTTTCGCCATCGCCGCTACTGCTGTTGTTGGGCCGATTCGGCAACCAGCACCTTGGCTTCCATTTTCTCGCCGCCGCCGCCGTGGCGCATGCCGCGGACGGGCGCTGCGTCCAAATAATCGCGGCCGACGGCGAGCCGGCAATAGGTGCGCACCGCCGGCCGCTTGTGCGTTACATCGATGCTCTGCCAACCGATGTCGGATCCCAGCCAAACGTCCACCCAGGCGTGGCTGGCGGCCTCGCTGCCGTCACCGGTGTACAAATAGCCGCTGACGTACCGGGCCGGCATACCCATGGAGCGCGCGGAGGCGATGAACACGTGGGCATGGTCCTGGCACACACCTTCGCCGCTCTTGAAGGCGACGGCGGCGCTGTCCGCGACATCGCTGGTACCCGATTTATAACGGATTGCGCCGAAAACGGCTTCGGCCAGCAAGCGGGCGCGTGCTCGCGGATCCGTGGTGTTGTCGATGGCCTGAAGCGCGAAGGCCTTCAGATCGCTGTTGGGTGCGGTCAACTTGGTGGGGGCCAAATAGGCGAGGGGCGAGAGGGGCCCGTCGTCCTGCCGTCCCTCGATGTCGGAAGTTTCAACCACGCCGTGGACGAGGATCTGAATCTCGCGGTGCGGCTCTTCGATCGTGAGCAGGTGAGAGATGTTGCCGTAGGCATCCACCTGTTCCAAACGCCGCCCGGGTGCGGTGATGTTCCATGCGAGTGCTCGCTGGCTCAAGTCGCGGCGCGGGGTCAAGTGCAGGCTTTGAACGCTGTATTTGACCGGCCGCTCGTAGCGATAACGCGTTTCGTGTCGAATGTGCAGCTGCATGACGTTACGCCTCCGCCGGGGGAACCAAGAAATCTGACGCGATGCGATCCCCTAAATTGCGGGACTTCGCCAAGAATTGCTCGAGAAATTCGGGCAGCCCATGGGCGAGAATGTCTTCCATCCGGGTGAAATGCAGCATGGCATGCATTTCGCCGGCGCGGCGTTCAGTTTCATCCGATTGCTCGTTCGCCACCGATTTTAGATTCTGGTACACCTCTTTGCAGCAACGCAGCAGCGAGCGGGGCATGTCGTCGCGCAATATCAAGAGCTGGGCGACCTTCACGGGCGTAATCACATCGCGATACACGCGCCGATAGACTTCGAATGCGGACAGGGCGCGCAGCAGCACGCTCCACTGGAAGGGATCGGGGACCGCACCGGCATCGGCACCGGGCTTCAGATCGGTCTGGTGGGCGGTCAGAATCCGTGCCGTGCTGTCGGCGCGCTCCAAAAAGGTGCCGATGCGCGTGAAGTGAAACGCTTCGTCGCGCAGCATGGTGCCGATGGTGACCCCGCGTGTCAGGTGCGAGCGCTCCTTGACCCATTCGACGAATTGGCCGATATCGGCGTGCGGCGCACTGCGCGTGGCCAGCGTCCGAGCGTCGAGCCACGTGGAGTTGAGCGTCTCCCACAGCTCGGAGGTCAGCGATCCGCGCACCGCCCGGGCGTTCTCGCGCGCCGCGCGCAGGCAGCTGAAGATACTGCCGCTGTATTCGCGGTCGAGACTCACGAACTCGAACACGGCGCGCGGTTCGATGCTTTCGTGGCGCTGCCGGTAAGCCTCCGCCATGTGCAGCGCGTTCATGGTGGAAGTCAGGGACTGCGCCAGTGCGTCGTCGGAATGCGGCAGCAGCGACATGCGGTAATGGGCATCGACCAGACGGGCGAGACTCTCCGCGCGCTCGATGTAACGGGCCATCCAATACAAGTGGTCGGCGGTGCGGCTCAGCATCTAGGCTTCCAGCACCCAGGTGTCTTTGGTGCCTCCGCCCTGGGAAGAATTCACCACCAACGAGCCTTCGCGCAGGGCCACGCGGGTGAGGCCTCCGGGGACGATGGTGACCTCTCGGCCGGACAACACGAAAGGGCGCAGATCGATGTGACGGGGAGCCAAACCCGAACTGGCAAACGTCGGACAAGTCGACAGCGCCAGCGTGGGTTGCGCAATGTAGCGCTCGGGCGTGGCGATGATCTGACGGCGAAAGGCTTCGATTTCCGCCTTGCTGGACGCGGGACCGATGAGCATGCCGTAGCCGCCGGCACCGTGGACCTCCTTGACCACGAGTTCGGGAAGGTGCGCGAGCACGTAATCCAGATCCTCTTGCTTGCGCAGCATCCAGGTGTGGACGTTGCCGATCATCGGCGATTGCCCGAGGTAGAAGCGGATCATCTCGGGCACATAGGGATAAATGGACTTGTCGTCGGCCACGCCGGTGCCGATGGCGTTCGCGATGGTGATGCGGCCGGCGCGGTAGGGCGTGAGCAGGCCGGGAACCCCCAGCATGGAGTCGGGGCGGAACACCAGAGGATCGAGGAAATCGTCGTCGATGCGGCGATAGATGACATCGACGCGCTGTGGCCCTTGGGTGGTGCGCATGAACACGGCTTCGTCGCGCACGAACAGATCCTGGCCCTCGACCAGTTCGATCCCCATTTGCTGCGCCAGGAATGCATGCTCGAAATAGGCGCTGTTGTGTGCGCCGGCGGTCATCAAAACCACCGTCGGATCCGCGACTCCCGTGGGCGCGACGCTGCGCAGATTGTCGAGCAGTACGTCAGGATAGTGATCGACCGGGGCCACCCGGTGCGAGGAGAACAGTTCGGGGAACAGGCGCATCATCATCTTGCGGTTCTCGAGCATGTACGAGACGCCCGAGGGGACGCGCAGGTTGTCCTCGAGCACGCGGAATTCCCCGGCGTCGTCACGCACGATGTCGATGCCGGCGATGTGGGCATAGATGCCGCCGGGGACATCGACGCCTTGCATCTCAGGGCGGTATTGGGAGTTGCACAGCACTTGCTCCGGCGGCACGATGCCCGCCTTGAGAATCTGTTGGTCGTGGTAAATGTCGTGAATGAAGGCGTTGAGGGCGCGAACGCGTTGCTTCAGGCCGTCCTCGAGCCGGATCCATTCCTCCAGCGGCAGCACGCGGGGCACGATGTCGAAGGGGATGAGGCGCTCGGCCCCTTCTTCCTGACCGTAAACGGCAAAGGTAATGCCGACGCGATGGAACAGGGCGTCGGCTTCGGCGCGTTTCTGACTCAAACGGTCGGCGGGTTGCTCCTGGAGCCAGCGGTCGTAGCTGCGGTAGTGCGGCCGTGCAGTGCCGTCGCCCAGATACATTTCGTTGTACGGTTTATTGCCCAAAAGATCCCCTTCTCGAGAATTAGCGAATTCCATGCCAGGCAAGTCGTTTCACGCATAATCATGTACTTACAGATATTGCGCTGCACCGATGCACCAATTCGAAGCGCGATCCCGCCCGTTGCTGGGCATCAATCACCCAAATGGCGCGCCAGCGCATCGGCAGGCGTCACCAGCGGGTCACCCGCGAAACGCTTGCCGAAATCGCTCAACAAAATCCGAGCGACACCCGCGGCGCCGCCGCCATGAGCGGCCAGCCGGGCGAGTGTCAGTGTCGCCACCGCCGATTTCGGGCGAAAGTCCTTGTCCACGCGAAGGCGCTGCACGACCGCGTCGAGCGCTTCGCCACTGCGCTTCAATTCTAAGAGCCTACCAACATATTTCTCGGTCAGCCGGGTGGCATAACGGGGATCCGGCCAGGACGATACCCGCTCGATGAGCCAGCGATAGTCTTCGGGCGCGTGATCGCGTGTGTCGAGCCATGCTTGAAGCATAGCCCAAGCCTTGGTGTGCGCGCCTACTCGTACTTGGCCGTAGGCGTCCGTGACGATAGAGTCGCTTTGCTTACGGTCGATCTGCTCCTCTTTTGCGGCCGTACGCTCGGGGGAGTGCCACGCCTCCAAGCCGAGCTCGTGCCGCCGCTCGTACAGTGCGCCCCCCAGGGTGCTGAATAGCGAGAGGATGGCGAACATCGTGACGGCGAACTGCACTGGCATCCACAGGCCCACCTTGCCGAGCAGGCCGACGATGAGAGCGGCACCCATTATGATCGCGAAAATAGCGGCGTACAGGGTACCCAGGCCGGCGATCATGCGGGCCAGCGCAACCGGGGATACGGCTTTCAACACGCTGCTTTCCAGCCCGAGAATCGCGACGGAGGCCGGTAATACGAGGATGGCCAGCACGGCGAGCACTTTCGCCAGGGTGAGGGAGAGGGTGATGGCGGCGAGGCTTATCCCGGCACCCAGGACCAACAGGATCGCCAGCTGCGCGAGTGGACGCTGCTCATCGATCGGGTTCATCATCGAGATATCGAGCGTGGGGGGCTCGTCGACGCCCCTCACCACGTGGTCGAATAATATATACGCGTACTTGAAAAACCAGGAGGCTAGGATGAAGGCCAAGGGTATTCCTAAGAAGCCCGCGTAGCTCGCCAACCAGAGGAGGAGGGCGAATACACCTACTACGGCAACTGCTCCGCCGCGGGCGGGGCGGATGAGGTGGTGGAGTA
>JALYHU010000227.1 GCA_030776345.1 Pseudomonadota bacterium
ACGTATTGCGTTGAACTAGATCATTTATCATATCACAATCGACGCCATCACTAAGGGGTCGGCGCAAGTTGTTTCGGGAATTCACAGCTGTACGCCGCCGATCAATCCGGCACACTCGCACGAGTGAACGACTCTGGGCAGAACTCGACGGATCAGTGCCGAACACCCACTGTTGGTGTAAAAGAGGTAACCATTGGGCGAAATCGAGAAGAACTGGTCGGGTCACGATCTTATTCTTAAACAATTGCTGGAGATTGCACGAGCCTCCGCCCTTGCGGAGATGGCGAGCGGTGTCGCTCATGAGCTCAACCAACCGTTGGGTGCGATCGCGACCTTCTCGCAAGCGGGCGAACGCATGCTCAATCGGCCCCAGCCTATGGTGACCCGCGCGCTCGATGTGTTCCGACAGATCAATCTTGAAGCCCTCGGTGCAGGCGAGGGCATCAAGCGCATCCGGCGCTTGTTCGACCAGGAGGCACCCCGGCGTACGCGTTGCCAACTACCCGAACTGGTTGCAGAGTTGCGCCCTGTGTTGGATATCCTCGCGTCGCGTGCCAACGGTGACGTCAGAGTCGATGCACCGAACGCAGTCCCTGATTTACTCATCGATCGGACGAGAATTCAGCACGTGCTGTATAGCTTATTCCAAAATGCCGTCGAAGCAGGCGCTCCCAATTTGAACGCACCCTCGATTCGGATCGATATTTCCGCAGACCGATACTCCGTCGAGACCGGCGTTAGCGACTCAGGTGCTGGAGTTCCCGCGGACCTACAGGCTAAATTGTTCCAACCATTTTTTACGACTAAACCGCGTGGCACCGGTCTCGGCCTTGCCTCGAGTCGCGCGATCATCGAATCGCACGCAGGAACGATAGGGTTTGACAATATGCCGGCGGGCGGCAGCCGCTTCTGGTTCCGGTTGCCCATCGCGGAAACTTGATCGGAATCGCAAATGGCAAAGCCCACTGAAAAAGACACCGTTCCCGCCGTTTATGTAGTTGACGACGACGATGGCATGCGACGCGCTCTCGATACGCTGTTAAGCACCGTCGGATACAAGACAGCGGTTTTTTCCCGCCCAAGTGAGTTCTTGGCGAACTTCAAGGCCGACGCGCCAGGGTGCCTTGTGCTGGATATACGTATGCCGGACATGAGTGGGCTGGAGGTACAACAGCACCTGAATCGTCTGGGTTCGATGTTGCCGGTCATATTCATTACCGGTCATGGCGATGTACCGATGGCCGTACAGGCGATGAAGGAAGGCGCCTTCGAGTTCATTCAGAAGCCGTTTCGGGATCAGGATCTTCTGGATCGAATCAATCACGCTCTGAAGCAAGATGCGGAGACGCGCAGCACCGTCGCGCGCCGCGCCGAAGTGCAGCACCGGCTCGACTCTCTGACGCCTCGCGAACGACAGGTCATGGATATGGTCGTCGATGGTGCCGCGAACAAAGTCATCGCGATCGACTTGAACTTGAGCGAACGCACCGTCGAAATCCATCGCGCCAAGGTCATGGAAAAGATGGGCGCGCGTTCGGTGGCTCATCTGGTGAAGTTGCACCTGACGCTGACCGATAAAGCGTAGGCGCTCGATTGCTCGAGTTTGGCGGCTTGCACGGCAGGTGCAGGCCGCCGAGCGCCGGCGGGCGCCCCGTACCGCCGGTCGGGAATTCCTGATGTAACCCTGAATATGATTGCCGATAATTGCCATACAGGACATTCATCGGTACCCGCCCATGCGACCGCCCATCACGTTATCATTCCGCCACCTTGACCGCTCGGGTGCCCTTGAGGATCGTGCGCGCAAATTGGGGTCCAGGTTGGAGCGTTTTAGCGAGCGAATCACGCAATGTCATATAACGCTCGAAGGCCCGGATACCCGCAGCGACACCCAGGCGCCGTATATAGTCAAGATTCACCTGATCGTTCCCGGTGCGCAGATCCACGCCGACAGTCTCCATGTCGATGGTGCAGGGCACAAGGATATATACCTTGCGTTGCGCGACGCCTTCAACAATGCCAGGCGGCAGTTGCAAGAGATTCAGCGCGATCTGTCACAAGCGACGCGCATGGAAGGGTTCGATCATGACTCTCGCCCGTCGGTTGATCCTGCTCGGTCGACCGCGATCAACGACGCCACGAAGCCATTACCATGACGGTGAGGGTCGCTGCAGCGACTGGCAAACACTGCGGTCCGGGCGCGTCAAGATCGATACTCGAGGCGACGGCCCTCGCTTACCGTGCAAGTGAGCCCGGTGGTAGGACAGCGATAAAGAACGACACGCGTTCATTGCGTATCGAATGACGGGAACTCGCAATACCGGGATCCCAGCTTCAAGAGCATGATTAGCGACACTGGAATCAATACGGGAGAACTCGGATGAGTAGCAACGTCGGCGTCTGGATCGATCACCGCCAATCTGTAGTCGTGACGCTCACCACCAATGGTGAACGTATCGCGCATATCATCTCGAACGTCGAAAAACATCTAGAACGGCGCGGTGACTCCCCCCTAAAAGGCCCCTATGAAGCACGCCAAGTTCCCGCCGACGACAGTCGCCAGCGAGCGTTGACAGGCGAACTCAATATCTACTATGACGCGGTGATCGCTGCGCTTCGCGACTGCGAAAGTATCATCGTCTTTGGTCCGGGCGAGGCCAAAGGCGAACTCCACGAGCGACTGACCAAGGCGAAGCTTGGGGCCCGAGTCCTCGCCGTCGAGACCACCGACAAAATGACCGATCCACAAATCATTGCCAAAGTGCGCGCGCATTTTGCGGCCGCCGCTCCGCGGAGACAGCGCGCAA
>JALYHU010000228.1 GCA_030776345.1 Pseudomonadota bacterium
TGCCCGCTACAATCGAAAGTCGCATCGCCCACGAACTCTCCGCTACCGTGCAGCAAGTCGCTGCGGCGGTGGTGTTGCTCGATGAAGGGGCTACGGTGCCGTTCATCTCGCGGTACCGCAAAGAGGCCACCGGCGGCCTCGACGATACCCAGCTACGCAATCTGCAAGAGCGCTTGATTTATCTGCGTGAACTGGAAGAACGGCGCGCGGCCGTACTGGCGAGCATCGAAGAGCAAGGCAAGCTCACTGCCGTGCTGCGGACGTCGATCGAGCAGGCCGACACCAAGCAGCGGCTCGAGGATTTGTATCTGCCGTACAAGCTGAAGCGTCGTACCAAGGCACAAATAGCGCGTGAGGCCGGACTCGGCGAACTTGCGCACGCGTTGCTGGCCGATCACGGGCTCGCTCCCGAGGTGGAGGCGGCAAAGTATCTCAAAGCCGCGTTCCGCACGGAGGAGGGCGACAACCCCGGCGTGCCCGACACCAAGTCGGCGCTCGAAGGCGCGCGTCACGTCCTGATGGAACAATTTGCCGAAGATGCCGAGCTGCTGGCGAATCTACGCGCCCATTTGCAGACGCATGCCGTGCTGCTCTCGGTGGTAGCGGAAGGCAAGGAGGATGCCGCCGCGAAATTTCGCGATTACTTCGCATATCAAGAGGTATTCCGAACGGTGCCGCCGCATCGAGCACTCGCTTTGTTTCGCGGCCGCAAGGAAGCCATGCTCAAAGTCTCGCTCAAGTTACCGGAAGATATTGCAGCCGCGGAGGCTGCCGCACCGGCGCCGTTCAACGCCTGCGAGCAGAGAATCGCAGCGCGCTTCGGTATCGCGGATCGTCGACAGGCTGCCGATGCCTGGCTGCTGCAAACCGTGCGCTGGACGTGGGCGGTCAAACTCTCCTGGCAGATGGAGACAGATCTGTTGACCGAGTTGCGCGAGCGTGCCGAAGAAGAAGCTGTCCGGGTTTTCTCGCAAAATCTTCACGATCTCTTGCTCGCCGCGCCGGCTGGTCCGCGGGTCACCATGGGCCTCGATCCGGGATTGCGCACCGGCGTGAAGGTTGCGATCGTCGATCGCACCGGGAAGCTGTTGGAAACGGCCACGGTCTATCCGCATGTCCCGCGCAACGACTGGAGTGGCACGCTTGCGGCGCTCGCTGCGCTGGCAAAGAAGCATGCCGTCGAACTCATCAGCATCGGCAACGGCACGGCATCGCGTGAAACCGACAAGTTGGCGGGCGAGCTGATGAGGCAGCATCCGGAGCTGAAACTCACCAAGGTCGTGGTGTCGGAAGCGGGCGCGTCGGTGTACTCGGCCTCCGAATTGGCCGCGAACGAGTTCCCCGCGCTGGACGTCACCCTGCGCGGTGCCGTGTCGATCGCGCGTCGCTTGCAGGATCCTCTCGCCGAACTGGTGAAAATAGACCCGAAATCGATCGGTGTAGGTCAATACCAGCACGATGTGATGCAGACGCGGCTGGCGCGCAGCCTGGATGCGGTCGTCGAGGACTGCGTGAATGCCGTGGGCGTCGACGTCAACACCGCATCGCCGGCGTTGCTCGCGCGCATCTCCGGGCTGTCGCCCTCGCTCGCCGACAACATCGTACGACATCGGGATCAGCACGGTGCATTCCTCTCGCGCGGCGAATTGAAGCAGGTGCCGCGGCTCGGCGCCAAGACATTCGAACAAGCCGCCGGATTTCTGCGCGTCATGCATGGCGAGAATCCATTGGACGCGTCCGCGGTCCATCCGGAAGCCTACCCCGTGGTGGAGCGGATCCTAGCCGAGCTCAAACGGCCGGCGTGCGAAGTGATCGGCGATTTCGCGACACTCGAGGGGCTGAATCCCTCGAGATACACCGATGAGCGTTTTGGGTTGCCGACGGTGCGCGATATTATCGCCGAACTCGAGAAGCCGGCGCGCGATCCGAGGCCCGAGTTCAAGACCGCCGAATTCAAGGACGGCATCGAAGAAATCAAGGATCTGAGGCCGGGTATGATTCTCGAGGGCACCGTGACCAATGTGACCAACTTCGGCGCTTTCGTCGATATCGGCGTGCATCAGGATGGATTGGTACATATATCCATGCTGTCGAACAAATTCGTCAAAGACCCGCATGAAATAGTCAAAGCGGGCGCTGTCGTCAAGGTGAAAGTGCTGGAGGTCGATGAGAAGCGCAAGCGGATCGCCTTGACGATGCGGCTCGATGAACAGGCGGCGCGGCCTCGCACTCTGGATACGCCGCGCAAGCATGTTTCACGCCCGGCAGCGGGTGCCGACCGAGAGCGAGCGCAGCCGCAAGGCAACGGTGCAATGGCGCAAGCCCTCGCCAACGCGTTCAAGCGCAATCGCTGAGCGACGAACCGGGCACCCATCCGCAGTCACCGCCGCGGGTCCGGCGGTCAACTCGGCGGGGTACGGCGCGCCCTTGGGTCCGCACTGGCGGCATCCGGCGCGTCGTCCTGATCCCAGTCCGATGCCGCTGAAGCTGTGGAAGGGCCGGGGCGACTCGCTGACGCGTTGTACCGAGTGGCACAGGGGGATGACCCGCAGTGTTCAGCCAAGTTATCGCGTACGTTCGCCGACACCTCCTCATTCAGGTGTCGCCGATCCTGCAACTCCACCAGATAACTCGTGCGCCGACCCAGTCTTCGATGTCACCTTCGCCAGGGACTAAACAGTGCCGGGCATACAGCACCTGACGTGCCTGCCGGGCGAGCCGATGTCGATCGAGCGTCACCGAACTGTCCGATAGCAGCGTGTCGATCACGTGGGTCCCGTCGCTCGCATCATGCCGGCGAAACCGCGCGGCCGCTTGCAGCCGGACGCTGGTGGGTCCGTGGCCACTCCGGGAGTGAGGTTAGGGCACGGATTTCCGAGACGGGTACGTTTCGGATTTCAGGCGTTATGGCGGACAGAGAATGTTGAAATATTCCACGGCACGCTACCGCAAGATAAGGCGGTTTCGATTGTTTTTGAAGTCGACACCCGATAGAGCGGACCGCATCAATCGTCGGTGGCGCTCATGCGAGCCGCGGCGGGCGGGCAACGATCTCGGAACGCCAAAGCTCGTAATCGAAGCCTTGAGGACGCTTCCGGCGGACCAAAGCGTCTCAATGTGGCCTTATACAACGTGACCGACCCATGCATTTGAATCGGCCGGATGAGAGATCACTGCGAATAGCCGGACTCCAGTTTGATCACCTCGTTCGCGTGCTGTGCGTAGTAGCCGGGCCCTTGTGGTCCATTTTGATCCCAATCCTGGCTCGGACTGACCCAAAAATTCTCGCCCGTTCGCGGATTATGGTAGTACTCCTTATCGAGCCAGACGTTGTACTCGGGATCCGCCTCTCCGTCGTGGCTGTTACTGCCCGAACCCTGCTTGGCATTCAGGCTCGGTGGATCAGGCGCGGCAGGGACTCTCGGGACATTACAGTGAAGCGACCGGGCCACGGCACTCGCTTCAGGGCCGCGCGCCTTCCAATATCCCGCAGCGGTATAGGCCGTGCGCAGTACAATCATGTAACCGCCATTTTGAACCGATATCACTTGCCAGAACGCCATGCCTTCGCTTTGGGGGGTCTGGTAGGAGGCGGCGAAAACATTGCGATCCAGTTGGTGTCGTTGGCCAAACCGCACGCGTTCGCTTCCCAAACCGCTGACACTGGTGGCCACCGCTCTATCTGGGTTCTCAAAACCTGGCATCGTGTTGAGCGTGCCGGCTCCAAAGATCGCGTAAGACGCTGCGGCCTTCCCATCCTGACTCACGGAGTCGGCTCCAAATGCGACTCTTTGAGCATTTTCCGCAATCACTGCCCATCCTCGCGGCCCCATTGACATGCAGTACTGTCCACGAAAACCAACAACCTGCATAGGAGCAGATCTCGGCGTGCCCTGCGCCCTCTTTGCTGCCATCGCAAGCGCAGCGAGAGAGCCGACAATCGCAACAGCAATCCATCCTGGCCGGTAAATCTTCACGTTCGCATTCTTCATCATTTTCAAATCCTCGCACCGTGCCGCTGTCGGCGTAAGATTGGCGATTGCGGCACCAGTGTCATCCCGCATGCCATGCCGTCAAACCATTCCATCAAGTCCGTTCATAGAGTGAAGGCGAAAAGCGGCTCACAAATGACTCACTTTCCTCTCCGAAAGGCGGTTCTACATGTCAACGAATGCTGCCGCCGCGGATCAGAGAATCAGGCCGGCAGCGAGAATCCGGGCTCGGCAGGTGTAAACCGAGTAGCTGCATTGTCCGTTAAAAAATGGTGGGGTTCTTATGCCGCCTGCTTCAAAAGACCCAGGAATTGTTGGACGTCGGGATCCGTCTGGTGCGTGGGCGCGGCTTCGTACGCATTCAGCCTCTCGGCCGCATCGCCGTTCAGAACCGCACATCGTACCTGCGCAACAGGTGGGGCCACGCGGTGTCCAGCGCATTTGCTGTAATTTGCACGTGCGCATCGGGCGTGGGTGAACTTGAGAATGGGTTCACCGGAGACAGCGCAAAGCGCGCGAGGAATGCCTCAAGTCTTTATTTAGTCCATACCCTTCAATAAATTCCGGGTCGGGCCCAGTGAATCGCCCCGGATCACTTTGTTTTCATAATGCAGCGCCGATTGTGACAGCGAGCCCCTGCAATTGGGTTCAACCCCCAGGCACTGAAATGCTAGGCTAGGCTAAGCTCTGTAAGTGAAACCCCTATCGGCGATCTCCCGGAGGTCTTTGTTGGCGTCGCAGCCACGCGAGATCACTCTACTGTGGACGAAGTGGAACGACGGCGAACCCGGCGCATTTGACGCGCCCGTTCCGCTGGTCTGTCCGCGCCTGCTGGCCCAGAAGAAGGCTGGACGGGCGGACCGCGCCCACTTCTACACGTTCTCGGCAAAAATCATGCGGATGATTCTCATCGACCATGCGCGCGGCAGCGAGGCTCAGCGCCGTGGCGGCGGGGGGAACACATTCCTCTCGACGACGATATCGCCTGGGTCGGAATCGGCAGCACCGAGATGATCGATCTCAATCAGGCGCTCGACGCTCTGGCGCTGGTCGATGCAGCGAAGGTCCAACTGGTCGAGCTGCGCCACTTTCTCGGCTGCACCGCCGAGGAAACCGCCACGCTTTTGAACGTTTCCAAAGCAACCGTAGACCGCGATCTGAAATTTGCCCGAAGCTGGCTGTACCGGCGGATCGGCGCCCCCGAGGGTCCGGCCGCGCCCTGAGCCATATCGCCGCCGTTCTGCGCTGTCTGAGTTATAAATCCCCGGACCCCTCTTGTAGGTCACAGCCTGATATCGATGAACGACGACCGCAGTAAACAAGACGCTACGCCCCTGCGGCGCATTGAAGACATCTTTCATGCCGTTCTCGCGGTGCCTGGCGAGCAGCGGTCCGCGGTCCTGGAGAGCCGCTGCGACGGCGACACCGTGCTCATGGCCGAATTGCATTCTTTCCTCAAGGCCAGTGAGGCCGAGGAACTGGTCGCTTTACAACGGGCGGCAGCGGCGCGCGCCGCTGCCGACACTAACGCGCACGGCCGTGTGATTGGCCCATACCGACTCGACCGTCTGTTGGGACGCGGCGGCATGGGTGCGGTTTATCTTGCGCGCCGCGCCGACGGTCACTTCGATCAGGAAGTGGCGATCAAGCTCATCGATCTGCCGCTCGCCACCGACCTGTTCCGCGAGCGCTTTCGACTCGAGCGCCAGATTCTGGCAGGCCTCGTGCATCCTTTCATTGCCCGGCTGCTCGATGGCGGCGTCAGCGAAATGGGCGAATTGTATCTCGCCATGGAGTACGTCGATGGCGTGACCATCACGCGATTCTGCCAGCAGCATCGTCTGTCGCTGCGCCAGCGGCTCCTGCTCTTCAGCAAGGTCTGCGCCGCCGTTCAGTTCGCACACCAAAACCTCGTGGTTCATCGCGACCTCAAGCCCGACAATATCCTGGTCGTCGCCGACGGCACACCGCGCCTACTCGATTTTGGTACTGCGAAGCTGCTCGTCCCGCTGGCCACAGAAGCAGCCGCCGGATTCACGCAACTCGGGATGCACTCCTTCACACCGCAGTTCGCAAGCCCAGAACAGGTGCTGGGCGAACCGATTACCACGGCATCGGATATCTATTCCCTCGGCGTGCTGCTTTATCTACTTCTCACGGGCGCTCCTCCCTATGAGATAAAAGAGTTTACCACGAGCGAGATGTTGCGCGTCATCTGCACCGAGCAGGCCACCAAACCCAGCTCCGCTCCAGCGGCTCCGGGCCGCCCCGATCTACGGATCGATGCAGACCTGGATGCCATCGTGCTGAAAGCCCTGCGCAAGGAGCCGCAGGAACGCTACTTGACCGTCGATCAGTTTGCGACCGATATTCACGCTTGGCTGAGCGGCCGCCCCGTCATGGCGCGCCGGGGTACCTGGCGCTATCGCACGGGTAAGTTCGTCCGCCGCAACAAGCTGCCGCTGGTCGCTGCGACGCTGCTGTTGGCGAGCATGATGGCTGGCATCGCGGGTGTGCTCTGGCAGTCGCGCATCGCCAACCTACAGCGCCAGAGAGCCGAGGCGCGCTCGCAGGACCTGCGCCAACTCAGCAACAGTCTGCTCTCCGAAATCGACGGCGCGATCAAGGAGCTTCCGGGTTCCACACCGGTGCAACGACTGTTGGTCACGCGCGTCCTCGATCATCTCGACCGCATGTCCAAGGATGCCGCCGGCGATACGCTCACACAGCTCGATCTCGTCGATGCGTACACGCGGCTCGGCAGCCTCCAGGGCGATCCCTATGATCAGAATATCGGTGATCCGGCCGGTGCTCTCGTCAGCCTGGACAAAGCCATCGGCATTGCGCAGACCTTAAGATCTACCATCCCGAAAGACCGCAGGGTACTGGGTCCGCTCGCGCTGGCTCAGCAAACACGCAGCGAAGTGCTATTCGGCATCGGCCGGACCGTGGAGTCGGTTGCTGCCATGCGCTCGGCGGTCGAATCCTTCGATGCACGCATTGCCAATTCGGCTGCCACAGCCACCGAGATTTCCGAGGCAGCCAGCGCTGCGGGCGGATTGGGAGACGAGTTGGGTGAGGCCGGCGTTGCCAGCCTCGGCGATTCCGCGGGGGCTCTCGCTGCCTACCGCAAAGCCCTCGAACTCTCGCGGCGCGCTCTTGCCATCGACCCGGGTTTTATCAGGGCACAACGAGGGGTCGCCGTCGACCATCTAAAAATGGGCAATCTCGCCATGGTGGTCGATCCTTCAAGAGCCATCGGCGAATTCCGCCAGTCCCTCGCCGCGTGGCAAGGTCTTCCTGCCGCCGAACAGTCCGCGGCTTCCGCGCGGCGCGGAATCGCACAGACCAACTTGAAACTTGCGATTGCCTTTGCGCAAGCTCGCGATTATCAACCCTCCCTTGCGGCATTCGATTTGGCGCAAGCCACCAATGAGTTCTATGCGACGGCCGACGCGACGGACACGCGCGCCCAGTACGATCTCGTGGTCCTTCTGACCAACAAGGCCCTCACCTATGTCGACATGCTAAACCCCCTTCTGAACCCAAGCGGTGAAGACCGGACGACGAATTATCGGCACGCGGTCGAACTGCTGCGCCGCTCCATCGCGATCCTGCAAAGATTGGTGGCACTCAATCCGAATAATCAAGGTTGGTTGGCCAATCTCGCCTCCCAAAAGACGATTGTGGGTACCCTGGAGCAGACATTCGGGGACGCACAGGAAGGCGTCGATCTGGCAACATCCGGAATCGCGACGTTGACAGAAACCGCCTCTCGGCCCGATGCGTCCGTCGATGTGCTCGACCTAGCTACGTCCGCCATGCCCACCTTACTTCCGGTTCGTCTGCGAAATATCCCCTGGATGGTTCGGACCGCGGAGCGTTTGGTTACGCTCACGCATCGAAAACAGCCGATGTACTTGCTTTCGCTGGCCCAAGCGTATCGAATGGACGGCCAGTTCGACAACGCCGTTGCAGCCGCAAATGAAGGCTTGGCACTGCTGCCACGCCTCTCCGCAGCCCCTAAAATGTCCCGCCTGCAAATATTGTTGCGTTTCGAAGCGCAACGACAATGAGGGGTGTCAGAAGATCCACATCGGCATGGCGGACTCCAATAATTCCGGAGTACAGCGGCAATGGCTTTCTGGTGCTTGCATCCAAGTTCCGCATCATTCGGGCGAAACGGGCCATGCTCGCACGCCCATCCAAGTCACTCACGGCACCCCTTTATAGTCGAAGCTAAAATATCCGCAAACAATGTTAGGGGAAAGCCCTATGACGGACCGCTCATCAGCGGACAGCAGACGGTTTTGTTGCAGGTAGCATGCAAGAGCCCTTGCGTTGGAGGCTCAGGCGCCTACACTTCCGTGCGCACGAGCACATAACATATTCTCAAATGCGGGTCTTACGGGAGACATCTGATGCCGCAGCGCGATCAATCCGGCAGCTCGGACGGCAACCACGTTCCGCGCACTCGAATCGTGTTGGTCGATGATCACGTGATCTTCCGAGATAGTCTAAAGGCGCTGATGCAAACCGACTGCGAGATGGCGGTCGTAGCTGAGTATTCG
>JALYHU010000229.1 GCA_030776345.1 Pseudomonadota bacterium
CCGTTCCGGGTTCATGTATCACGGGCGCGTCAAAGCGCTGGCTGAGGCCGCACGCGAAGCGGGTCTCGAGTTCTAACTGAAGGTCAGAGTGCACTATGGCGAGAATAGAAAAACCGATGTCCGGCGACGACCTGCTCGAAAAGCTGGTCGCGGTGAACCGCGTGGCCAAAGTCGTCAAGGGCGGCAAACAGTTCGGCTTTACCGCGCTCACCGTCGTCGGTGACGGCGCCGGCCGCGTCGGGTTCGGTTACGGCAAGGCGCGCGAAGTGCCGGTAGCGATTTCGAAGGCGATGATGCAGGCCCGCAAGAGCCTGGTCACCGTATCACTGAAGAACGATACGCTGTTCTATGCGGTCAAAGGTCGGCATGGCACCACGCGGGTTTACATGCAACCGGCCGCCGACGGTACGGGCGTGATCGCCGGCGGGGGAATGCGCGCTGTGTTCGAGTGCGCCGGCGTACGCAACGTGCTCGCCAAGAGCTACGGCTCGCGCAATCCCATCAACGTGGTGCGCGCGACCATGGATGCCTTGGCCAAGCTCAGGACGCCGGATGATATTGCGGCCAAGCGCGGCAAGAGCGTCGCGGAACTCGTAGGTTAACGTCATGACGGACAAGACAGTCAAGGTTACTTTGACGAAGAGCATCTTCGGTCAACTGGCGAGCATCCGCGGCTCGGTTCGCGGCCTGGGATTGCGCCGGATCGGACACAGCGTGGTAGTTGCCGATACGCCGTCGAATCGCGGCATGATGAATGCGGCGAGCCATATGTTGAAGATCGAGCCCGCGTTGGGGAACAAGTAATGCGATTGAATACCATAAAGCCGGGTGCCGGCTCCAAGCGCACGCATCTTCGCGTCGGCCGCGGCGCGTCCGCCGGGCAGGGCAAGACCTGCGGCCGGGGAGTCAAGGGACAGCGCGCGCGCAAGGGCGGCTACCATAAGACGGGGTTCGAGGGCGGCCAGATGCCGTTGCAGCGCCGCTTGCCGAAGATCGGTTTCCGCTCTGCGATGAAGGCCTCGCGGGCCGAACTGACGCTCGACGATCTGATGCGCGTGAAGGACGATGTGGTGACCCTGCAGGGCTTGATCGATGCGAATCTGGTGCCCGAACACACCAAGCGCGTGAAGATCATCCTGTCGGGCACCGTGACCAAGGCCTACACCATCAAGGACAAGGCAATCACCGCCACCAAGGGCGCCAACAGCGCGTTGCAAACTGCCGGCGGCAGTTTCGCGGAATAGGGCGAGAGCCAGAGAAACCCATAGTGGCCACTTCCAGCACCAATGCCGCCGCAGCACTAGGAGACCTGACGCGCTTCGCCGAAATGCGCAAGCGTCTGTGGTTCCTGTTGGGCGCGCTGGTGGTCTATCGCGTCGGCACGTTCATTCCCGTGCCCGGCATCGATGCGGCGCGCTTCGCGGCATTCTTCTCCACCCAGCAGGGCACCCTGCTCGGCATGTTCAACATGTTCTCGGGCGGCGCGCTGCAGCGGTTCAGTATCTTCGCGCTGAATGTCATGCCCTACATCACCGCCTCGATCATCATTCAGATGGCTTCCATGGTGTATCCGCCGTGGGCGCAGATCCGCAAGGACGGCGAATCGGGACGGCGCAAGCTGATGCAATACACGCGCTACGGCACCGTGTTCCTGGCGGGATTTCAAGGCTTCGGCGCGGCCCTTGCCATTCAGAATTCGGGCGGCAACCTCGTGCCGAATCCTGGCCCGCAGTTCTTGTTCATCGCGACCGTGTCCATCACGACCGGCACCATGTTCGTCATGTGGCTCGGCGAGCAGATCACCGAGCGCGGCATCGGGAACGGCATCACGATGATTATCGTGGCCGGAATCGTCGCCGGTCTGCCGCGGGCCATCGGCAATACGCTGGAAATGGTGCGGTCCGGCGAGATGAATCCGCTGGTGGTGTTGTTGATCCTGGTGGTGGTGGTCTTGGTCACGCTGTTTTGCGTGTTCGTGGAGCGGGCGCAGCGCAAGATTCAGGTGAATTACGCCAAGCGGCAGGTCGGCCGGCGCATGATGCAGGGGCAGAGCACGCATTTGCCGTTCAAGCTGAACATGGCCGGCGTCATCCCGCCGATTTTCGCCTCCAGCCTGCTGGTGTTCCCGGCCACCATCGCGCAGTTCTTCGGCAACAGTCCCAACCCGAATGCAATTCAGAGGGGCCTGCAGAAGGTTGCGGCCATTCTCAATTACGGCCAACCGCTGCACGTCGTGCTGTTCGCCGTGCTGATCATCGGTTTTGCCTTTTTCTACGTGGCGTTGGTGTACGACGCGCGCGATACCGCAGAGAACCTGAAGAAGGCCGGCGCATTCATCCCCGGTATCCGTCCCGGCCAGCAGACCGGCGACTACCTGGACAAGGTTTTGACCCGTCTCACATTGTGGGGCGGCTTATACATCATGGCAGTGTGCCTACTGCCTGAAATCATCCGCATGGTGAATCCGAGCATTCCCTTCCAGTTCGGGGGCACGTCATTGCTGATTATCGTCGTCGGTGTCATGGATTTCGTTGCGCAGGCCTCTTCGCACATGATGTCGCATCAATATGAGGGCCTGATGAAAAAGGCCAGCCTGCGGGGTATCGGGAGTAAGAAATGAAAGTTCGTCCTTCGGTGAAGAAGATTTGTAAGAACTGCAAGGTCGTGCGGCGCCGCGGCATCGTTTACATCATTTGCTCTTCGGACGCCCGGCATAAGCAGCGTCAGGGGTGATGGCGTGCGCGTCGAGGCTAGTCCATTGAACTTTGAACGGGTTTCCAATATACTTGCGCGCTTTTTCGCGTGCGCTCTGATGGAGAAATAGATGGCGCGTATCGCCGGCATCAACATACCGATGAACAAACATGTCGTCATCGGTTTAACCCACATCTTTGGCATCGGCAAGAGCCGTGCGGTGCGCATATGCGACGCTGCCGGGGTGAAGTACAGCGTCAAGGTGAAGGATCTCACGGATGCCGAAGTGGCGTCGCTGAGGTCGCAGGTCGCCAAGTTCGCGGTCGAGGGCGACTTGCGCCGCGAAGTGTCGATGAACATCAAGCGTCTGATGGATCTGGGCTGCTACCGCGGCATCCGTCATCGCAAGGGCTTGCCGATGCGGGGCCAACGCACCCGCACCAATGCTCGAACGCGCAAGGGTCCGCGTAAGCAGGCGGTGAAGATGAACGCGCCGCCGGGCAAGGTGTAATTGATTGACGGGACCGATTCGTACCCTTGCTCGCGCAGCGGGCAACTAACTGACGGCGTCGCAGCGACGCCGTAGAGACTAAATCAAAATGGCAGATCAGAAGCAAAATACGGCGCAGGGCGGCAAGGCGCCCGCCAAGAAGAAAGTGCGCAAGAACGTGCTCGACGCGATCGCGCACGTACACGCGTCTTTCAACAACACCATCATCACCATCACCGACCGCCAGGGCAATACGCTTTCCTGGGCGACCTCGGGCGGTTGCGGCTTTCGCGGGTCGCGCAAGTCGACCCCGTTTGCCGCGCAGGTGGCGGCCGAGCGCGCCGGCAACGCGGCCCAGGAGCACGGCGTCAAGAATGTCGAGGTGCGCGTGATGGGTCCGGGCCCGGGACGCGAATCGGCGGTTCGCGCCTTGAACGGCTGCGGCTTGAAAATCACGAACATTGAAGACGTGACACCGATCCCCCATAACGGTTGTCGTCCGCCGAAAAAGCGCCGCGTTTAGCGGCGCGCGCGCCTGAAGTCCGTACCTAGTTTCCGAAAGATTGCTCAAGGGTTTGTAATGGCAAAGTACACCGGTCCGAAATGTAAGCTGTCGCGTCGCGAGGGGACCGATCTGTTCCTCAAGAGCGGCGTGAAACCGCTCGAGTCGAAGTGCAAACTCGAAGTGCCGCCCGGAGGCGTCAAGAGCGAGCGCAAGCAGCGGCTTTCGGAATACGGCTTGCAGTTGCGCGAGAAGCAGAAGCTGCGTCGTATGTACGGCGTGCTCGAGCGCCAGTTCCGCAACTACTACCAGAAGGCTGCGGGCCGCCCCGGCGCCACCGGGGAAACTCTGCTGCAATTTCTGGAATGCCGGCTCGACAACGTGGTCTACCGTATGGGCTTCGCGGCCACCCGAGCGGAGGCACGCCAGCTGGTGAGCCACAAGGCGATTTCCGTCAATGAAAAACTGGTCAACATCGCTTCTTACCAGTGCAAAGCCGGCGATGTGGTGAGTTTGCGCGAGAAGGCGAAGAAGCAGACTCGGATTCAGGCTGCCCTGACGATTGCCGCCCAAGTCGGCTTTCCGGATTGGGTGGAAGTGGACGACAAGAAGTTTTCCGGTGTCTTGAAGTCGGTCCCCGATCGGCAGGAAATACTGCCGGACATCAACGAGAGTCTGGTCGTCGAATTGTATTCGAAGTAGAGAATTGGCTAGTACGGCGCAGCCGATGCGACGTGTCCGCGGTTAGTTAACGTAGGTGATATCCATGCAGGGATCGATCAATGAGTTCTTGAAGCCTCGGGTGGTCAAGGTACAGCCCGTTTCGCCGCGCCACGCGCGTATCGTGATCGAACCGTTCGAGCGCGGCTTTGGCCACACGCTGGGTAATGCCTTGCGCCGAGTGCTGCTGTCCTCCTTGCCGGGAGCGGCGATCACGGAAATCGAGATTGAAGGCGTGTTGCACGAGTACACCGCCATCGAGGGTGTCCAAGAGGACGTCGTCGACATTCTGCTGAACCTCAAATTGGTTGCGATTCGCATGCATACCCGCGATGTCGCCGAAGTGCGCTTGCACAAGAAGGGCCCGGGGCCCGTCACGGCCGGCGACATTTCCGGCGACCATGACATCGAAATCCTGAACCCGGATCTCGTGATCGCAAACCTCACCAAAGCCGGCGAGCTGTCCATGTCCCTCAAGGTCGAGCGGGGCCGCGGCTATCGGCCGGCGGCGCAGCGCATGGCTTTCGAGGAACAGACGCGCGCGATCGGGCGATTGCAGCTCGACGCCTCGTTCAGCCCCGTACGCAAGGTGACATACAATGTCGAGAGCGCGCGCGTCGAACAACGCACCGACCTCGACAAGCTGATTTTGGATATCGAGACCAACGGCACCATCGATCCCGAAGAGGCCATACGCCGCGCCGGCGGCATCCTCAAGGATCAGCTGTCGGTGTTCGTGGATCTGCAGGGTCAGGATGAATCCACCGCGAAGGCGACAGAGACCCAGTTCGATCCCATTCTCCTGCGTCCGGTGGACGAGCTGGAGCTCACGGTGCGCAGCGCCAACTGCCTCAAGGCCGAGAACATCCACTACATCGGCGATCTGGTGCAGCGCACCGAAGTGGAGCTGCTGCGCACGCCGAACCTCGGCAAGAAGTCGCTCACCGAAATCAAGGAAGTGCTCGAGAGCCATGGTTTGACTCTCGGCATGCGAATCGACAACTGGCCGCCTCCGGGCTTGAAGCGCGACGACGAGCGCGACGGGATCTAAAAAATGCGTCATAGAAACAGCGGCCGTCAGCTATCGCGCAACGCTTCGCACCGCCATGCGCTCATGCGCAACATGGCCACATCGCTGCTGCGTCACGAGACCATTCGCACCACGGTGCCGAAGGCCAAGGAATTGCGCCGAGTCGTCGAGCCTTTGATCACGATGGCGAAGGTAGACTCGCTGGGCAAGCGTCGGTTGGCGTTCTCCCGGCTGCGCGATGACGCCGTGGTGGAAAAGCTGTTCGCCGATCTGGGTCCGCGCTTCAAGGCGCGCGCCGGCGGGTACACGAGAATTCTCAAAATGGAACCGCGTCCCGGCGACTCCGCCGACATGGCCTTGATGCAGCTGGTGGATGCGCCCGCGGCATCGGCAGAAAAATCGGAGGAACCGGCCAAGGGCGGCAAAGCTCCGCGCAAATCCAAGAAGACGCCACCGAGCGACGACACGGCAGCCTCCGAGGCGGCAGCGCCCAAGCGCCGGAAAAAGGCGGCGGCTTAGCAGGTCGCAGGGCGCCGCGTTGGGCCTCGCCTCGACGCCGTAAATTCAGCGCGCAACGCTCCTAAAAGCGTCCCGGGTCATATTTTCCGGTGCAGCGGCGGTCGTCACCACGTTGTCCTCGATGCGCACTCCGCCGAAGGGCCGCAGTTCATCCACCACGTCCCAATCGATGAGCGCGCGATGCGCGTGGTTACGCGCCGCGCGCAACAACGAGTCGATGAAATATATTCCCGGTTCGACCGTAACGACCACGCCCGGCTCGAGCATCCGAGTCAGGCGCAAATAGGGATGACCCGCCGGGCGCTCGCGCTCTGCACCCTTCACGTCGCCCATGACGCCGCCGACATCATGAACCTGCAGGCCGAGAAGATGCCCAATGCCATGCGGGAAAAAAACACGCGTAATACCCTGCTCGAGGGCCTCCTCGCCGGGTACGGTGCTGATTCCGATTTCATGCATCACATCGCCGAGAATTCGGTGCGCGGTCAAATGCACATCCCGGTAGTCCCGCCCCGCCACGATCTCATCGCAGAGCCTCAATTGCGCACGGTCCGTGGCCTCGATGAGGTCGGCAAACCGTCCGGGAGAAGCCGCGTACGTGCGTGTGATGTCGGATGCGTAGCCGCGGTACTGCGCGCCGGCATCGATCAATAGCGAGCGCAGCGGCACCGGCGTACGGCGATCCAAATGCTGATAGTGGAGCACGGCGCCGTGCTCGTTGTAGGCGACGATGCTGTTGTACGGCAGTTCCTCTTCTCGCTGCACGCATGCCCGCAGGTAGCTCATGTGCGCTTCATATTCGGACGCGCCGCTGCGGAACGCGGTCAATGCGGCTCGGTGACCCACCACCCCCAAGGCAGTGGCGCGGCGCATGCACTCGAGTTCGTACGGCGTTTTCACCGCCCGGTCGTAGTGTAGGCGCGCGAGCAATTCGGAATTGTTGACCGATTCGGTCTCGGCCTCGGCGAAGCAGTCGCGGGGCCCGATGAATGCCACCCGGCCGAGTCGGGACCACAGTTCCCGGGCCTGCGACGGATCGGGCATCGCGATAACTTCGACCGCATTGGTCCAGGGCTCGCGGGGCAGGCTCGCGGGTTTGTGCCAATAATCGTCGGGCTGGTAGAACAGCAATTGCGGACTTCGACCCGGCTGGTAGATGAGCAGACAGCGGGGGTTGTCGACCACCGGGACCCAGGCTTTGAAGTGCGGATTGACCTTATAGGGATAGTCTTGATCGTCTAGAAATTGAGTGGGGGGGGTCCCGGCATGGATGACCACTGCATCGAAACGGGTATCCGCCAGCGACCGATCCGTTCGCCGCATCAGGATTTGTAAATGATTCAAATGAAGTTGATCCAATCCCACTGCGCTCACGCTGAATCCTCAAATCTGGTTCGAAACCAGTTCGAAGTATGCATCAGACGGACGTTACAGGCCCTCCATGAACGGCGAAAGAGATATGAAATTGAGGTGAAACCCTCTAAAATCGGTCCCGACGTCTGGGTAGAAGCCCAGAAAACATGCTCGGCCTTTAAGTTTTATCAATCAAATATTTCTGGGGTATCGATAGATGAAGACCAAATTTGCTATAAGCGCTTTTGTCGCTGCACTGGTACTGAGTGCTTGCGGCAGCAAGACCGAGGCTCCTGCGCCCACGACCGATACGACTCCGCCGCCTGCCGCCGCTCCTGCGGATTCTGCTGCTTCCGCCGCTGCGGATTCCGCCGCGGCCGCCAGCGCTGCTGCCGACGCAGCATCGTCAGCCGCTTCCGCTGCGGCAGCTCCGAAGCCCTAACCAGCTTCGCCAGCTGATCCCACATGCCCGAGCGGACGGACGGATTGGTTCGTCCCCTCGGGCTGTGTTTTTTTAAGGATCGCACGGTGATGGCGTCGTTACTCGTCAGCATTCGCGACTGCAGGCATTCGAAGAAGGATCGCCAGTGGATCCAAGATGTCTACGGCGAGTACCTCGATGCCCTTTCCAGCCTCAACACCGGACTGTTTTCGGTGTTGGGCGCCGACAATCCGCACGAGCATGAGATCTTCGCGAATTGGTTCGCGAACGATCAATCTCATCCCTTGTTGATCCTCAAGGGGTCGGACGCCGTCGGTTTCGCGCTGGTAACCCGGCCGCGCATAGCGGCCGCCGGCGAGACCGCAGCCAACTACAACATGTCGGAATTTTTCGTCCGCAAGCCTCACCGTCGACTGGGCATCGGTCGCGACGCGGCCACACTGATCTTCGACCGCTTCGCCGGCGACTGGGAGATCGTCGAGTATTTGCGCAATCCGGATGCCGTCGCCTTTTGGCGGCGAGTGCTGACCACCTATAGTAAGGGCCGATTTACCGAGCGTTCGCGCAACGGCGAGGTGCACCAGCGCTTCACCAGTCGGGCATCGCCAACGCGTTGAGGACCTCGGCAATCGGTTTCAAGTCCAGCGACACCGTCACTATTTCCCGCTTGCCCCCGGCACCCGCCCCGTCGCCGCGGAGCAAGTTAAATAGCGCGACGCTCAAGTCTGGCGCCATTCGGTCGACTCAGGGGTGAGGCTGCCGCTCCGGTCGGGAAGGTCGGCCGCCGCCCTAACCCACGAGCGCGCATGTGTCGAGCAGCCAGCTAGTACCCTCACCGAACGTCGCGTTCGACTTCGTCCGATCGCTCGCGGCGGAACTCTCGGTCGGCAAAGTGGACCTGCCGTCTTTTCCTGAAATTGCCGTTCGGGTGCGCCGAGTGCTCTCGGACCCGAAATCCTCCACCGACCAGGTGGTACGCGTGGTGGGGTCGGAACCGGCCCTGGCGGCACGCTTGATGCGGGTTGCGAACTCCGCGTCGCTCAACCGGAGCGGGCGGCCCGTTGGCGATTTGCGTACCGCGATCAACCGGCTCGGTTACAACATGGTGCGCAGTGCCGCGATCTCCTTTGCCATGGCGCAGATCCGTAATGCCAACAGGCTCGCCGGTCTCGAGCATCATTTGAACGACCTGTGGCAGCGAAGCACATTGGTGGCCGCGTTCGCCTATGTGCTGGCGCGCACCTGTTCCCGCGTCAATCCCGATGAGGCGATGTTGGGCGGCATGATGCACGGCATTGGGAAACTCTACGTATTGACGCGCGCCACCAGACACCCGGAATTGTTCTCCGACACTCAGATGCTGGACGGGATCGTCAATGACTGGCACGCCGCCATCGGCAAAGCCATTTTGGAGAACTGGGATTTCTCCGAGGAAATGGCAGAGGCGGTCGGCGAGCAGCACAATCACAGGCGCGACGGGCCGCCCGCTGCCGGCCCGGCGGCGGCGGATTTGCGCGACGTCATCGCCATCGCGATCGTGATGGCAGCGCATTTCTCGGATTTGGCGGGCCTCGAGGAAGCCCTCGTGGACTTGCCGGGTGCGCTGCGTCTTGGCCTGGACCGCGAGAAAACCCCGGCAGTCGTGCAAGGATGTGTCGCCGAGGTGTCCGCTCTCAAGGACGCCTTGGGTAGTTAGATCGCGGCCACCCCTTCCGAGAGAGGTTCAGAGGTGCTGGTTTCGATCGCGATGGCCTGCGCGACGTACGCTGCATTGTGCGGCATGATTCCGGCAAGATTCATGCGGCTATCCCCCGTCATGTAGATGTGATGGCGGTCGCGTAAGCGATCGACGACGGCGCTAGACACGCCCAGCAGAGAAAACATCCCGCGTTGCGCTTGAATGAAGTCGAAAAAACCGCTTCCGGTTGCCGCACGTAGATGTCCGGCCAGCAAGACGCGCATGTCGTTGATGCGATTTCGCATGCTCGTCAACTCCGTGACCCAGGACTCGTGCAGGTTCGAATCCGCGAATATGCAGGCCGCAATGGCGGCGCCGTGGTCCGGCGGCATCGAGTAGATGCTGCGGGCGATCTGCAATACGTGGCTGTGGACGGCATCTGCGCGCGATTCATTTTCGCTGACGACGATCAAGGCCCCGACGCGCTCGCGATACAGGCCCAAATTCTTCGAATATGACGTCGCGATCAGGCATTCGGGCAGTTGTTCCGCGACCAGCCGCACGGCGGCAACGTCCGTGGCCAAATCCTCGCCGAATCCCTGATAGGCGAGGTCCAGGAAGGGAATGAGGCGCCGACGCTGCAGCAGTTCGATCAACGAGCGCCATTGTTCGGGCGCGAGGTCGGCGCCCGCGGGATTGTGACAGCAGGCATGAACCAAGACCACATCGCCCGGTGCGGCTTTGTCCAGACGCTCGAGCATCGCTGCAAAGCGCAACTCGTGCGTCGCCGCGTCGTAGTAGGGATAGCGCTCCAAGCGTAGACCGGAACTCCCGAGCAATGGCACATGATTACCCCAGGTGGGATCGCTCACATGCACGGTGGCCGAGGGAGATGCCGCTCGAATGAGCTCCGCCCCCACCCGTAGAGCGCCGCAGCCGCCCGGTGCTTGCACGGTTCGCGCCCGCCGCCCGCCGCGAGCCGCATGGGAACTCCCGAGCACCAGTTCTTCGACCGCGGTGTTGAACTCTTCGCGTCCGGCGGCGCTGACGTAGGACTTCGTCGACTGCGAGACCAGCACTGCCCGCTCGGCGCGGCGCACGCAGTCGAGAATGGGCGTATTGCCTGTGAGGTCCCGATACACGCCAACGCCCAGGTCGACCTTGTGTGGGAATGAATCGGCGCGAAATTTCGCCATCAGTCCCAGTATCGCATCGGGATTCAGGCGGTTCAGCTGCTGGAACAAGAGTTAACACCCCTTTGTGGTTCAGGGCCCATTATAGTCCCTGCCATGATCGGTATTTCGGCCGTGGCAACCAGGGCGGCGGCTTGGGCCGCGCTATTCATCGCGACGTTGGGTACGCCGTGTGCGGCGATTTGCGGGCCGGTGCGCGCCGCGACCGAAGGAACGGCGACCCAGAGCCCGTCCCACACCCAGACCCCGTCCCAGACCGAGACAGCGCCGCGAATCGTCAGTTTGAGCCCGCACATTACCGAACTGCTGTTCGCGGCCGGTGCGGGGCCACGGGTCGTCGGCGTCGATGACTCCAGTGACTTTCCCGCCGCCGTGACCCGCATCCCACGCGTCGGAGAGGCGGCGGCACTGGACATCGAGGAGCTGCTGACCTTGAAGCCGACGCTGGTCATGGTGTGGGAAAGCGGCACGCCGCCGCGGCTTCGGGCCGAACTTCAGCGCCTGAATCTGAGTGTATTGGTCACGGAGCAGCGCACTCTCGACGATATCGGCGACGCCATCGTGGAGTTCGGGCGCTTGGGCGGCAGCGCGCCCGTGGCGGAGGGGGCCGCACTCCGCTATCGGTCCGATCTTGCGGCACTACGCTCGATCTATGCGGCCCGACGGCGCCTCAAAGTGTTCTATCAGGTGTGGGATAGGCCGCTGTACACCCTGTCGGGCGGGCACGTCGTCAGCGAAGCCATGTCGCTTTGCGGCGGCGACAACATCTTCGCGGACCTGACGACGCTGGCCCCGGCGGTGGACCGCGAGGCGGTGATTGTGCGTGATCCGGACGTCATATTGATCGGCGCAACCGGTCCCGACGGCGTACGGCAAGCCGGCGAATGGACTCGATTTTCCACCATGCGGGCCGTCCGGAATCACCGCATTTTCACGATGGATCCTTCGCTGATCGGCAGGATGGCGCCGCGCATTCTGCAGGGCGTCCGGGAGGTCTGTGAGTCTTTGGATGCCGCCCGCGCCGGTCCCCGTCTCCAATAAAAGACACTCCCCCGATGACATTTTCAGGCGTTAGCGTGTACGCTTTGGAACCTCACTAGCGGGAGACGTTTATGGCACTTTGGAAAGAGACCTCCACACCCGCCGCTGCGGGACCTACTGCTGCCCCCCAAGCACCCGCGGACCGGGGTTTGGCCGAGCGCGCGGAGCCTCGCGGTTCTGCCGATCCGGCCTTGGCGGTAGCGCCGCGCCGGCCGGCGCCGGCGTCACGCGTCGAAGGCGGTGAATCGGTGATAGCCGCAAACCTTTCGATCGAGGGCAAGATCGAGGGGACGGGCAACGTCAAAATGGCGGGCCGCTTCAAAGGCGACGTGCGCATCGACGGCAATTTCAGCATAGAACCCGGCGCTCACCTGACCGGCCAGGTACTGGCGGGCATCGTCGTTGTCGGCGGGGAGTTGCAGGGCAACATCGAGTCCGCGAAACGAGTGGATGTGCTGGAAGGCGGCGTCATCGTCGGCGACGTCAAGGCGGGGTCCATTACCGTCGCGGCCGGATCGCGCATGCGCGGCCACGTCGAATTCGGCTGGGCGGAGGAGAAAGCCTCGAAGCCGGCCACGGGGCTGACCACGGCCACGGGCACGGCCACGGGTGTACCCACTGCGACTAGCATGGCGGCCGGCAAGAGCTAATGAGTGCCGTTCGTCCGGGAACGCTGGGCGCTACGCGAACATGTCCGCATTGCAAGGCGACTGTTCTGCAAAGCGCCAGTATCTGTCCTGGATGTCAGCACCATCTGCGTTTCAATGCCGGCAACCTCGAGCCCGACAGCAAGGGCATCCCCGCGATGCGGATCGAGGGCACCATTCATCATCCGGTGCGAGATGAGTCATGCGAATACTGCGTGGTCGTCTCGATCACCAATGAACGAGGCGAGAAAGTCGCGCGGCAAGTCGTCGGAGTGGGCGCGCTGCAGCCCGGCGAGCGCCACAAGTACCGCTTTTCCGTCGAGTTGATTCCGGCGCGCGGCATCGCCACGGAGCGCAAGCGCAATTAGTCGCAGCCTGTCTGGAATACCCAGACAGGCTTCCGCGAGCCGGCCGGCGGCTGCGCGATACTTTCAGCGGCGCTGGATGCCCTCGATGTCGATGAAGCGCAGGAACTCGGCCCGGGTGCTGGGATCGGCCCGGAACGTGCCGAGCATTTTACTCGTAACCATCGACACGCCGAGCTTGTGCACGCCGCGCGTGGTCATGCACTGGTGAACCGCATCGATTACCACGCCGACGCCGCGCGGCCGCAAAATATCATTGATGCAGGCCGCGATCTGCGCGGTCATCTTTTCCTGTACCTGAAGGCGCCGCGCGAAGCCGTCGACCACCCGGGCCAGCTTGCTGATGCCGACCACCCGGGCCGTGGGCAGGTAGCCCACGTGAGCACGGCCGATAATGGGCGCCATGTGGTGCTCGCAGAACGATTCGAATGCGATGTCGCGCAGGATTACCATCTCGTCGTAACCCTCGACTTCCTCGAAAGTGCGCCGCAAGTATTCGCCGGGATCGATGGAGTATCCTGAAAACCAGTCGCGGTAGGCATCGACCACGCGTTTGGGTGTTTCGCGCAGCCCTTCGCGGTCCGGATCGTCGCCGGCAAATCGCAGCAACGTCTTCACCGCCGCTTCAGCTGTTTCCCGCGTCACGCGCTTGTTTTTTTTCCCGGTCATTCGCTCTTTTCCCGCCATTCGCCGTCCCCCGGACAGAGATTCATGTGCTTCGTACAATAGCATTGATGGCCTGGCGCCGAGCCGGCGTGGCGCAGCTGGGCTCATGGTCCAGCGCGGTCGTAAACAACCTCGCCATGCAGCAGATGTTTTGAAGGGTATTGCACGCGAGGCGGGCGGCCGATGCCGTACTATTCGTCCTTCAGACTCGAGCGGGGAGATATGGCTATCCTACACGTGTTGAGCGGGCGCGAACGCGACCTGGGTGACTTCGGAACCACCGCCCATACGGAATTCATTCCACTGCCGCTATGAGAAAGGGAACGAGTTTGGCGGGGGCGATGCTCACCGCCGCGGGTCTGTGCGGTGGAATTTTTTTCTCGGCAACAAGCGGCGCGCAAGACCCGCGGAAGGCGGAAAACTCGCCGCAGGTGTTGGACGAACTTACCGTCGCCGGCGAACATACCGGGCCCGGAATGTGGCACGTACATGGCGGCCCAGCGAACAATCGCGGCGCCGGGAATCTATGGATTTTGGGCAGCATGTCGCCGCTGCCCAAGGGAATCACTTGGCGCTCCAAACAGCTGGAACAGCTGCTCGATCATACGGACCGGGTAGTGATTGCCAAGCCGATCGAGATCGGTATCTTCCGCGTGGTGTGGTTGTTCATCACGCAGCGTGAACTTTTGATGGTCCGCGGCGGTAAGCGGCTCAAGGATGTCATGCCGCCCGGTTTGTACGCGCGATTCGCGGTGCTGCGGACCCAGTACGCGGGGGATTCCGACAAGTGGGAGCGCTTTCGTCCCCTCATCGCGACAGCGTTCCTGGGACAAGCTGCCTTCCATAAGGTGGGGTTGTCCGCGCGCTTGGATCTCGGAGCCGCGGTACGGAAGCTTGCTGAAAAGCGTGGTGTGCGCGTGGAGGAACTCAAGATTGCCGGCGTGCGCGATGCGCTCGACGCATTGAAAACGATGCCGCCGGCCACCGAAAACGCCTGTGTCGAGGCATCGCTGGTGACGATAGAGCGAGATCTGCCGCGCTTGATCGAGCGCGCTCAAGCCTGGGCCACCGGCAATGTCGAACGCATTCAAGCCTTGCACCAGCCGCCCGAAGTAGATTCATGTCGCGCGGCGCTGGATGAAGGGACCGGTCCGGGTGAGGTCATCGCGCAGATGCGACGCACCTGGCTCGATAGCATGGACAGATATTTGCGGGGCGAGGGAGTGACGGTGGCCGTCGTCAATATGGATATGCTATTGGAGAAGGGCGGCCTGCTCGAGGAGTTGCGAGAGAAGGGCTACGACGTCGAGGCACGGTGACGGACGTAGGCCGCTGCGTGGTTCACGACCGTCACGGCGTAGCATTGGCCGGGGCTGTGGCGTAGCGTTATGACCTCCAATCGAAGGAGTATGCTCATGGCTGACAAAACAGCGACGGTTCACTGGGAAGGTCGGGGCAAGAACGGCGTCGGCAAAATAAGTACCGAGACCGACGCGTTGAAAGCGTACCCATACGGCTTCGGCAGCCGCTTCGAGAATGATCGCCGTGGCACCAACCCGGAAGAACTGCTGGCCGCGGCCCACGCCGCATGCTTCACAATGGCGTTTTCCTTCGTCTGCGACGCGGCAGGCTTCGCGACATCAGCCGTCGATACCCAGGCCAGCGTGCGACTGGTCGCAAAGGGCGGCGGGTTCTTGATCGAGCACATCGACCTGAAGCTGGAAGCGACCGTACCCGGCATCGACGAGGCCACCTTCCAGAAGTTGGCCGCGAACGCTAAAAAGGATTGCCCACTGTCCAAAGCTCTGGCGAGCGTCCCGGAAATTACCCTGAGCGCAATCCTGAAAAATTAGCAGCGCCAAGCGAGTGTCTCGGCGGCCGCGGACGGTCAGCGGCTTTCCGACCGCTCAGGGACCCTTCCACACGACGGGAAACAGCGGGTGATCCATCGGTGCCCCAACGGGCAACTCGTCGCTCAGGCCGGGGAAATCGGGAGATGTCTTCCAGCGTCGCGGCGCATGCGTGATGTCATCGCCCAGAAATCGCACCGAGAATACGCGGCGGCGCTGCGGGCCGACCCCCGGGCTTGCGTGCAGGGTGAGCATGTGAAAACACACCAAGTCGCCGGGCTCGAGTTCCCAGCCGAGAATCGGATATTCATCGCGGCGTGCTTCGATATCGGGCAGATCCGCCAAGCTCCCTTCCGGAAACCACTTGGCCTGGGAATCCATGAATGAGCGAGGCATGAGCCACGGGCCGAGATGCGATCCTGCCACGAATTCCAAGGTCCATGCGCGGCTCACCGGGTCGACGGGAATCCAAAAACTGACGTTTTGCCGGCCTTCGATGTTGTAGTACGGCTGATCTTGATGCCAGGGGGTCGGTTGCCGCGTACTGGGCTCCTTGGTCAGCATGTGGTCGTGATACAGGCGCGCACTAGAACTTCGCATGAGCCGGCCCGCGGTCTCAGCGAGCTGCGTGTCGAATATGAAATTCCGATAATGGGAATTCTCGCGCCACGTGCAAAAGTCCTCGACGAAACGGCCGGGATCATCGGCGCCGCTCGCCACTTTGGCGCGGGGACTGAGCTGGGCGAGATTCAATTCGATGCCGGCGCGCAGTTCCGCCACCTCATCGGTCCGAAACAATTGTCGGATGCAGACGGCGCCGTCGCGCTGAAATTCGGTGACCAGGTGTTCCGGAATCACTTTGGTCCTCTGGCTAGGAACTCTGCGCGAACCTGCGGGTTTCACGAAACATGCGATCGGGCCAAGGTGTCGAGTATGTCTTCGACCAGCCGATACCCTCGGTAAGCAAAGCCCGTATAGATCTGAATGAGGTTTGCGCCGGCGCTCAAGGTGGCCACCGCGGATTCCGCGCTCACGATACCGCCGACGCCGATGATGGGGACGCTGGGACCCAATTCTGCCCGCAATTGCCGGATGATGCTCAAGGACAATGGATGCAGTGGAGCACCGCTCAACCCCCCACGATGCTCATCGGGCCAAGCGGCGCCAAGGCTGCTGAGATCGGTCGAGGTATTCGTGGCGATGACGCCTTCTACTTGGAGCGAGCGCAACGAAGCGGCGAGCGCTGTCACTTGTTCGGGGTCGAGATTTGGCGCTATTTTTACGACCAACGGTACATGCTTCTCGTGCCGTTCCTTCAATTGGGCACGCTCTTGGAACAGCGCGCCGATGATTCGCTCCAATCCGTCCCGTCCTTGCAACTCGCGAAGCCGCGCCGTATTCGGCGAGGAAATATTGACGGCTATGTAGTCGGCATGAGCGTATGCCGTGCGCAGGCAGGCGACATAGTCCGCCTCGGCATTCTCGATCGACGTGTCGAAATTCTTGCCGATGCTGATACCGCGAATTCCTCGATAGCGGCTGTGGGCTAGTTGGCCGACCAGGTGGTCAACACCTTTGTTGTTGAAACCCATGCGATTCACGAGTGCGCCGGTCGCCGGGACCCTGAACATGCGCGGTTTGGGATTGCCGGGCTGGGGCCGTGGCGTCACCGTGCCCAGTTCGACGTGACCGAAGCCTAGGGCGCCCAGCGCATCCAGGTAGTCTCCGTTCTTGTCGAAGCCGGCCGCGAGCCCGAGCGGATGCGCAAAATCCAAGCCAAGGCAGCGGACCCTGAGGCTGGCCGGGGCGCGAACGGCAGGCCAGAATGGCCGCATCAAGCGTAAACCCGCCAAGCCCAAGTCATGCGCGCGCTCCGGGTCGAGCCGGGAAAGGATGGGCAGCGAGCCGCGTGCGACCGCCGATGCGAACTGACGTCTCATTGGAGGACTGGCAGGGTCGCGATGAAGGCGGCGAAGGCCTTCCCCACCCGGTCGTGTTGGTCGGCATCGAGATGAATGCCGTCGACGAGGCTGGCGCTTGTGACGGAGTTGGCGCCCAATGAGCGGACAAGGGACGTTTCCGCGGAAAGTGCGCCAGGTGAAGCCTGGAGAAGGAGGATGGTATGTGAAGGAATGACATATCGAAACCTTCTGTGAGAACTCGCAGGTGTAAGTCCTGCCCCGGCAAAGGGTAGCCGCCGACCGGGACCGAGTGTTGCGTGGTGCGAGGGCGACCTCGGCTGCGAAGCGTACACAGGGGGCTTGCAGGCCGCGTGATTGAGCCTCGAAAGGAAACTGATTGCGGAGCCGACGTCGTTTTCTGAACGGAAGGCAACATTGACTGCACCGTCGCAGGCGTGGTGCAGGCAGTCCGCCGGGGTCGTAGAGCGGGGCATGTAAGCAAGAGTACTACAGGAACCTGGGAACTCTCGTGGTCTCCTCGATGAGAGGCAAACGCTGGGGAGCGGCGTTTAATAAATAAGTCCAGGCCCTCGGTCGTGGCGTCCATGACCGGAGCGGAGCGAACCAAGAGGCGCAAGTCGAGGTACGGCGCGGCAACGGCGACGGAGCGGCGTCGGATGGATCAGGAGAAGTCGGAGCCGGCGAATAGTACCTGCGAAGCGGGGGAACCTGACCGAAGGGACCCTGTGGAGGGAAGGTGCCGGCGGATTTAAGGAACTTCTTGAGGGAAAGATGATGGGGACCTTGGGCCTCAAAGACATCTCAACGCGACAAGAGAAGATAGCGCAACAGTCGAGACAGTCGCCGTCGATGGTATGGACGACGCTGGCGCATCATATTGATTTAGCATGGTTGCACGAAGCGTATCGGCGCACGCGCAAGGACGGGGCAGTGGGCGTCGATGGAGTGACGGCGCAGGAGTACGAAGCGGAGCTGGAAGCGAACCTTCAGGGGCTGCTGGAGCAGTTCAAGACGGGGAGCTACCGGGCGCCGTCGGTACGCCGAGTGCACATCCCGAAAGACGGTGCGCAATCCAAGACCCGCCCCATCGGCATACCGACGCTGGAAGACAAAATCCTCCAGCGGGCGGTGCTGATGGTGCTGGAGCCGGTGTACGAGCAAGACTTTATGAACTGCTCGTACGGATTTAGGCCGGGACGCGGAGCGCATCAGGCCCTGGAGGCTCTATGGAAAGAGTTGATGGGCATTGGGGGTGGCTGGATAATCGATCTGGATATCCAGAGCTTCTTCGATACGATGAGCCGGCACCATCTGCACGACTTTCTCGACCGACGGGTGTGCGACGGGGTGATACGACGAGTGATTGGGAAGTGGTTGAACGCGGGGGTCATGGAGGACGGCGCGGTGCGGTACCCGGAAGCGGGTACTCCGCAGGGCGGGGTGATTAGTCCCTTGCTGAGCAATCTCTACTTGCACGAAGTACTGGACCGGTGGTTCGACCACGAGGTTAAGCCGCAGCTTCGGGGGCGGGCGTTCATCGTTCGCTATGCCGACGACGCGGTGTTGGGCTTTGAGCGAGAAGAGGATGCGCGGCGAGTGCTGGAGGTGCTGGGCAAACGATTTGCGCGGTACGGCCTAACCTTGCATCCCGAGAAGACACGGCTGGTGGAGTTCCGAAGTCCTGGGCGTCGTCACGACGACCGGGATGAAGATAAACACACCGGCAGCAGCTTCGACATGCTGGGGTTCACCCACTTCTGGGCACGTTCACGGAACGGACGTTGGATAGTGAAACGCAAGACTGCGAAAAGTCGCTTCGGTCGGGCGGTCAAACGCCTGGCGCAGTGGTGTCGAGCAAATAGGCATGCACCGCTGGCAGAACAGCACGAAGCGATTAATCGCAAGCTCCGGGGCCACTACGCCTACTATGGGGTGACGGGGAACGCCCGCGCACTGAGCCGGTATCTACGATTGGTAGAACGCGCTTGGCGCAAATGGCTCAACCGTCGCAACCATCGGGCGGGCATGGAATGGGAACGGTTCAAGCGGCTCTTGAAGCGCTATCCGTTACTGCCACCACGCGTCGTCCACAGCATTTACCCTCGTGCAGCGAATCCTTAGATCAAAGAGCCGGATGCGGGAAATCCGCAAGTCCGGATCTGTGGGAGCCCCCGGGGAGCAATCCTCGGGGGCGACCCGACCGTCCGCCGTCACAGGCATCACGCTAATACCCATTGCTCGCCCTTCATTGTCATTATCGAATACGCTCCAATATGCCCTCTGGTAATGTGCGCAAGGCCACGGGACCGCCCATCGCTCGGTTCCCGCTGCGAGCTTCACGAGCGCGGCATTGGCCTCGGCATGAAACTTCGCGTCCTCCCGATGCGTGGTTCCAAAGCTCGTAATGCTTGTGTACCCGTTCGACTCCTTGCTCGAGCGCGACGGCAATTAGCAAGCCGATGACGATGGTTGCGATGTGGATAAGCGCCGCAGCCTTCGGGCTATCGATGGATTCCTGAGGATTTTCGGGTTTAGTGCGGTCGGCCATTTATGGGCTCTTTGTAAATAATCCCATAGCCTACCCGAAGCTGCCAATGCTGGCTTCCGGGCGCGTATGTTTACGGATGACGCCAATCGGATCCCCTGCAAATGCTGGAAGCTTGCTGCTTTGCGAAGAGCGGTTTAGGAGCCCTGCTCGCACTGAGCTGGCCGACCTTGTAGAACTGTTCCGGTCCCGCGACCGGTACAGTCCGCTCGGCGGAGGCTAGACTGAGCCGGGTCAGGCCGAGGCCAGGTCGGTATATTGCGTTCAGCCATACTCAAAGGGTGCACCCCGTGATCGATGTGTCTGCTCTCGCAATGTATTTCGCGGTGATGTCGATTACTCCCGGTCCGAACAATGTCATGGTAACGGCATCGGGGGCGGCGTTCGGCTATCGAGCGACGCTGCCGCATGTCCTCGGGGTGGGCATGGGCGCGGCGCTGCAGATGGTGCTCGTGGCCCTTGGGTTGGGCGTCGCGTTTCAGCGTTTTCCGATTCTGCAAACGGCATTCGCGTTGGGCGGGGCTGCTTACCTCCTCTACCTTGCGTGGCAACTGTTCAACGCAGGCACCGTGGCCGAAGCGGAGAGTCGGCGTCCATTCACGGTCTGGAAGGCCATCCTCTTCCAGGCCGTCAATCCAAAAGCGTGGGTGATGGCCATTACCGCCGCGGCGGTGTTCGTGCCCCGCGACACGCCGATCTCGCGCCTCATTCTGGTCGTCGGAGGCATCTTTCTCATCGTCAACGTTCCCTGCGTCAGTGTGTGGGCCCTGTTCGGCAGCGGAATGAGGCACCTGCTGTTGCGGCCGACTTATCGACGAGTGTTCAATGTAACGATGAGTGTGCTGTTGGTATTGACGGCCATTGCGGGTTTGCGAGGTTAAATGTTCGACGTCGTGCGCACATCGCCCATTCCCCTCGGGGACCAATTGGTCGAGCGCGTGAGCGTGCTGATAGAATCGGGGCGGCTTCCGGAAGGGTCGCGGCTGCCGTCGGTGCGTCAGCTGGCGCGCCGCATCGGCGTCAGTGTTTACACGGTGACGTCGGCCTTCGAGCGGCTCAGCGCCAAAGGGTTGATCGATGCCCGGGCCGGAGCGGGGTACTTCGTCGCTCCGCTGCGGAGTCGGCGCGCGGTATCGCGGGTTGAACTCGCGCCGCTGACAAGTTCCGATCCCATCCTTGGCTTCACGCGCAATGCCATCGAGCAGGACGAAATTTCGGTTCCGGCTGGCTCCGGGTTCTTGCCCCCGAGCTGGCTGGCCGACGCGGTCTCGTCTTCAATATTGTCCAGAGTCGTGAAGGCCGGGGTGTTGACGGAGTCCGCCGCGACCCAGGGGGACGCGGCACTGCGGGAGCTGCTGGCGGAGCGGCTGCGGATGGCGGCCCTTCCGGTGGCGGCGCGCAGCATCGTGGTCACCTTCGGTGCCTCCCACGCCTTTGACCTCATTGCGCGAACCCTATTGAAGCCCAACGACAGCGTCATGGTGGATGACCCGGGCTATTTTGTTCTTCCCGTCCAACTTCGATCCCATGGAGTGCATCCGATCCCAGTCCCGCGCGCAGCGGAGGGTATCGACTTGGAGGCGCTCGAATCGGTGGCGCGCCTGCACCGGCCGCGCATGTTGTTCACCCAAACGGTGCTGCACAATCCCACGGGAACCAGTGCAACCGCGGCGAACTGCCACGGCATCCTGACACTGGCCGAAAAGTACAACTTCGTGGTGGTGGAGGATCACGTTTACACCGATCTCGCGCCGCGGCCAATGGTGTCGCTGGCGCAAATCGATGAGCTGAAACGGGTGCTGTACGTGGGCAGTTTCACGAAAGTGCTGGGAGCCGGCTTGCGCATCGGCTTCGTTGCGGCGCCCGAAGCCCTGGTCCCTCGGCTGGTGGATTCGAAAATCCTCGGCGTTCTCTCCGGTTCGGCACTCGATGAGTTCGTGCTGCGCGAACTGCTCGCCAGCGGCAAATACCGCAAGCATACCGAGCGGCTCCGCGATCGGCTCGCAAAAGCGCGCGCAGCCGCGACGAATGCGCTGCACCGCGCTGGATTGACCATCGAGACGTCGGGTGCAGACGGGCTGTTCCTGTGGTGCCGCCTGCCTGCGGGCGTCGATCCGGAGCGCCTGTCCGCCGACGCGCGCGCGGCGGGCATCCTGTTGGCCAATGGCGCCATGTTCTCGATCAGCGGCCGGAATGCGGCGTACCTTAGAATCAACGTGGCGTATGGCAGCGACCCGACGCTGACGCAGTTTCTCGAATCGCGCTGCTCGGCGGCAGCCTAGGAGTACTCGAGGATGTCTTCGACGCGAACACCGATCTATCAACTGGATGCTTTCACGACTCGCCGATTTGCCGGTAATCCCGCGGCGGTGATGCCGATGGACCGCTTTGCGCCCGACGCCGTCATGCAGGCCGTTGCCGCCGAAAACAATCTGGCCGAGACCGCTTTCTTGGTTCCCCAAGATGGCGACTATCGCTTGCGCTGGTTCACTCCGACTGTCGAGGTACCCCTCTGCGGCCATGCCACCCTGGCAAGTGCGGCAGTGGTGATGGAGCGCCTGGAACCGGGTCGCACACGGGTGATCTTCCACACCGCCAGCGGACCTCTGCCGGTGAATCGCACCGACGCAGGCTACGTCATAAATTTTCCGATCCGCAATTCCGAGCGGATCTCCACACCGCCGGAACTTGCCGATGTGCTCGGCGCGGCGCCCATCGAGGTCTTCGCCGACGGCTTCAACTATTTGGCGGTCCTCGAAAGCGCGCGAGCCGTGCGTGAGCTCAATCCCGATGTCGCGGGAATCGCGCGCCTCGACCGGAGCGGGTTGATCGTGACCGCGGCCGGCGACGGAATCTATGATTTCATCAGCCGCTACTTCGCTCCGGCCAAAGGAATCCCCGAGGATCCCGTCACCGGCAGCGCGCATTGCGCGTTGACCCCTTATTGGGCCCGGCGATTGGGCAAGACGGACTTGCGCGCCTTCCAAGCCTCGCCGCGCGGTGGAGAGGTTATTTGCCGCCTGCTCGGCGACCGTGTCGAATTGGAAGGCGCCTGTGTTTTCTATTTGGAAGGCACCGCGGAGATGGGAGCGCGTTAAATATATTTCCAAGTCGCCAGCGCGCCCAAGTAAAAGCACACCTCGGTGGATTGCTGGACCGTATTGAGCAGCGCGCGTGCGCTCGACGAGTTGCGCTTTACGTAGGGGCCGAGTCCGATGCGCATGATGATTGCGCCGGCGAGGCCCATCAATCCCGGAATGCCCAGCAAGGCGGCGGGCGCGAAACCGAGCACCAGGCTCACGATCAGATCCTGGCTCGACGGGTGCGGTGGGGGTTGCGTGCCGCCCTTGTCGGCTGCTCGCGCGCGCGTCTCCGCTGAGCTCGTGCGCACCGCCAATACGGACACGAGCAGAGCGCGGCTGGCCGCCTGACCGCAGACCATGATCAAACCGAGCGTGACATTCGCCGGCACGGAAAACCCGAGATTGGCGGCCGTCAGCGCCATCAAGACGTTGTACTTGACCAGCAGCACGAAGAGGTCGGTCCAGAGTAGCGACAACCTGGCGAAGGAATTTTCGCTCATGTTTCCGCTGAGCCACGCGATTGCGAACAGGGATAGAACGACGGCCACGCTCGAGGGCCAGAGCGGTGCGGCGAGCCAATAGACGGCGCCGCCGATCGCACCGAGAAGCATGCCGACCAACGGCAGGTATCTCGCGGGCACGAGCCGCATCGAGTGCGGCGCCAAGACTGCCTGGCGCCACTTCATACTCATGCGCGCTTGCGGCGCGCGGGTTGTTGCGCGGCTTGTCCTTGCCGTTGCGCCAAGGTGGCGCGCAGGTAGTGCCCGGTATACGAGTCCTTGTTCGCTGCGATTTGTTCCGGCGTGCCGGCGGCGATGACTTTCCCTCCGCCTTCGCCGCCTTCCGGCCCCAGATCCACGACCCAGTCGGCGGTCTTGATGACGTCGAGATTGTGTTCGATGACGATGACGGTGTTGCCTTCGTCGCGCAGCCGGTGCAGTACGGCCAGCAGCTGGGCAATGTCGGCAAAATGCAGGCCGGTGGTGGGCTCGTCGAGGATGTAGAGCGTGCGGCCGGTGGCGCGCTTCGACAGCTCCTTCGAGAGTTTGACCCGCTGGGCCTCGCCGCCGGATAGCGTGGTCGCGCTCTGGCCCAGGCGAACGTACGATAGGCCGACATCGAGCAGCGTTTGCAGCTTGGGCTGCACGGTGGGGACCGCCGCGAAGAACGGCAACGCGTCCTCGACCGTCATCTCGAGGACTTCTTGAACGTTCTTGCCCTTGAAGCGGATTTCCAGCGTCTCGCGGTTATAGCGCTTACCCTTGCAGACATCGCAGGGCACGTATACATCCGCGAGAAAATGCATTTCCACCTTGATGACGCCGTCGCCCTGGCACGCTTCGCAGCGTCCGCCCTTGACATTGAAGCTGAAGCGGCCGGCTTCGTACCCGCGTGCGCGCGACTCCGGAACGGAAGCGAAAATCTCGCGTATGGGCGCGAACAGACCGGTGTATGTCGCAGGGTTTGATCGCGGCGTGCGGCCGATCGGGCTTTGATCGATCTCGATCACGCGATCGATATAGTCCAACCCCTCGATACGGTCGAAGTGAGCGGTGCCCGGCGAAGCGTGATTGAGCTGCGTGGCGACCGCTCTGAAGAGCGTGTCGTTGATCAGCGTCGATTTTCCCGACCCTGATACGCCGGTCACGCAGGTCATCAAGCCGAGCGGGAACTCGGCGGTGACATTCTTGAGATTGTTGGCCGTGGCGCCGGTGACTCGCAGCAGACGCTGCGGGTCAGGCGCGCGCCGGTTTGACGGTATTTCGATCCGCTTGCGCCCGCTCAAGTACTGCCCGGTGATGGAGTCGGGATGGGCGATCACTTCGGCTGCGGTTCCTTGCGCGACGATCGCACCGCCGTGCACGCCGGCGCCGGGGCCGAGGTCGACGACGTAGTCGGCCTGCCGAATGGCATCCTCGTCGTGCTCGACCACGATGACCGTGTTGCCGAGATCACGCAGATTCACCAGCGTGTCGAGCAGCCGTTGGTTGTCGCGCTGGTGCAGGCCGATGGAGGGTTCGTCTAGGATGTACATCACCCCGACCAATCCCGAGCCGATCTGGCTCGCCAGCCGGATGCGCTGTGCTTCGCCGCCGGACAAAGTATCGGCGCCGCGGTCCAGCGTGAGATAGCCCAGTCCCACATTGCCGAGGAAGCCCAGACGGTCGCCTATCTCCTTGACGATCTTCACGGCGATTTCGCCGCGCCAGCCGAGCAGCTGGAGTTTCGAGAAAAACTCGATGGCGCGGTGGACCGACAATGCGGATAGCTCCGGCACGCTGCGACCGTCGACGAATACATTGCGCGCCGCGCGGTTGAGGCGCGTCCCTTCGCAAGCGGGGCACGGGCGTATGGAACGGTACTTGGCCAATTCTTCACGCACCGTGGCCGACTCCGTTTCCTCGTAACGGCGCTCCAGGTTCTTGACGATGCCTTCGAACGCATGCTTGCGCTTGAGCGTTCCGCCTTTGCCGTCGAGATACTTGAATTCGATCTGTTCGTCCTCGCTGCCGCACAGCACGAGGTCTTTGATCTTCTGCGGCAAGCTCTCGAAGGGCGCTTCGATGTCGAACTTCGTGTGCCGGGCCAACGATTGGATCAATTGAAAATAATAGGCATTGCGCCGATCCCAGCCGCGCACCGCGCCGCCGGCCAGCGACAAATGCGCATTGGCGACGATCTTCTCGGGATCGAAGAACTCCTGCGTCCCGAGACCGTCGCAGCTGGGGCATGCACCGATGGGGCTGTTGAACGAGAATAGCCGCGGCTCGAGCTCGCTCAGGGAGTAGTTGCAGATGGGGCAGGCGAATTTGTTGGAGAATACGAGTTCGGCCCGCTCGGGATCCTCCATGTACGCCACCCGCGCGACTCCCTGACCCAGGCGCAGCGCAGTCTCGAAAGATTCGGCCAGTCGTTGCCCCAGGTCGGGCCGTACTTTGAAGCGGTCGACGATGGCTTCGACGGTGTGCTTGCGGCGGACGTCCAGTTTCGGGGCCTGGTCCAGTTCCACGACCTTGCCGTCGATCCGCGCACGCACGAAGCCGCCGGCCTGCAATTCGTCGAGCAATTCAGCATGCTCCCCCTTGCGTTCCGCGACGGCGGGCGCCAGGAGCATCATGGCGGTGCCTTCGGGATGCTGCAGAACGGTGTCGACCATTTGGCTCACGGTTTGCGCGGCCAGATCGATGCGGTGATCGGGACAGCGCGGCGTGCCGGCGCGCGCATATAGCAGCCGCATGTAATCGTAGATTTCGGTGACCGTGCCCACGGTGGAGCGCGGATTGTGGGACGTCGATTTCTGCTCGATGGAGATGGCCGGAGACAGCCCTTCGATGGTGTCGATGTCCGGTTTCTCCATCATCGACAGGAACTGGCGAGCGTATGTCGACAAAGACTCGACATACCGTCGCTGGCCCTCGGCGTAAATGGTATCGAAGGCGAGCGACGATTTACCCGAGCCCGACAGCCCTGTGAAAACGATCAACTGATCGCGCGGCAGGTCGAGGTCGATGTTCTTCAAATTGTGAGTCCGGGCACCCCGGATGCGAATTTTTTGCATGTAGCCAGACACTATACGCCCGGCGTCAAGTTTCCCGGCCGGGAGCCGCACCACGGCCCGCACCACGGCCCGCGCGGCAGCGTGGAAGCGCGGTGTGGGCAGTGCCATTTCTGCACCATGACCACCGCAGACGCCGTTATTGCCGCTGCCGGGCGCGTGTACAATACGGCCATCCAAGGTTCGGGGGTTATGTCATGGCGCGCGGTGTCAACAAGGTCATTTTGGTGGGAACCCTAGGGGCGGATCCGGAGACCCGGGCGATGCCGAGCGGCATGACCGTGACCAACATCCGCATCGCGACGAATGAGTCCTGGAAGGACAAGGCGTCCGGCGCGCAGCAGGAGCGAACCGAGTGGCACAGCATTGCCTTGTTCGGTCGATTGGGTGAAATCTCCGCCGAATACCTGCGCAAGGGATCTCAGGTTTTCGTGGAAGGCAAGCTGCGCACCCGTAAGTGGCAGGACAAACAGGGAAACGACCGGTACACCACCGAAATCATCGCGGACAACATGCAGATGCTGGGTGGCCGAGCGGGCGGAGGCGGCGGAGCCGGGGCGATGGGCGGTGGCGCAGAGCGCGGCGGCGGGGCTGGTGCGCCGGCGCGGGATGACTACGATCAAACGCCGGCGCCGGCGGGCGGCAAAGAGGATTTCGACGACGATATCCCGTTCTGACGATATCCCGTTCTAGCGCACGGTTGCAGTCCGGACCGGCCTTGATTACGCAGGAGCAGTCTCCATGACCGCTTTCGACCTGACCCCGCCCACCGATGCACAGCGTCGCGAGATCGCCGCGGGGTTGAACGGCGATGAGCGCCGCGTGCTGCTGGAACACGGCACCGAGGCGGCGTTCTGCGGTGTCTTTCTCGACAACAAGAAGGACGGCATCTATACCTGTCGCTTCTGCGGATTACCGCTGTTCCGATCCAATGCGAAATTCGACTCCGGCACCGGCTGGCCGAGCTTTTTTCAGCCCTTCGACGAAGCGCACATCCGACGCATCCGGGATATCAGCTATGGAATGGTGCGGGTGGAGGAGGTGTGCGCCCGCTGCGGGAGTCATTTGGGCCATGTGTTTCCGGACGGTCCGCGGCCTACTGGCGAGCGCCACTGCCTCAATTCGGTGTCGCTCAGCTTCACCGCGCAGGGGCAAGCGCTACCCGACGTGTTGAAACGCGGCGCGCCGGAAGGGTGCGCGGCGGCTGCGCCTGGGTAGCGGGCGGGCGACGGTCAGTCGTCGGCGACGGCTTCGCCGGGGAAAAGCGCCTCGCTGAATCCAAACCGGGTGAGATCGCGGATGCGCCGGGGATAGAGAATGCCGTCGAGGTGGTCGACTTCGTGCTGGACGACGCGTGCGTGAAAACCGTCCACACTGCGGTCAATAGGCTGGCCCCGGGGGTCCACTCCCGTATACCGCAGCTTGCAATACCGTGGGACCACGCCCCGCATTCCGGGCACCGACAGGCAGCCTTCCCAGCCGTCCTCCATGTCGGGTTCCAGGGGCGTAAGTACCGGGTTGATGAGCACGGTGTAGGGCACCGCGTCCGCCTCGGGGTAGCGCGGATTGTAGTCCATCCCGAAAATGACCACCCGCAGGCCGACGCCTATTTGAGGCGCTGCCAGCCCCGCCCCATTGAGATCCTCCATGGTGTCCCGCATATCCGTCAGCAGGTTTTCCAGCTCGGCGGTACCGAATTCGCTTACCGGCTCCGCGACCGCCAGCAGGCGCGGGTCGCCCATTTTCAGAACTTCGCGTATTGCCATGATTGCTAGTATCTTAGCGGCCTTTTCACCGTGAGCCCATTTTTTACGTAAGTCCATGGCCGGTCTTCTCTACATCAAAACCTTCGGCTGCCAGATGAACGAGTACGATTCCAGCAAGATGCGGGACGTGCTCGAAGCGGCCAACGGCATGGTACGCACCGACAATCCGGCAGAAGCCGATGTACTGCTGGTCAATACCTGTTCGGTGCGCGAAAAAGCGCAGGAGAAGGTATTTTCACTGCTCGGAGAGTGGCGACTCCTCAAGGAGCAGCGGCCGCACACGGTGATCGGTGTCGGCGGCTGTGTGGCCAGTCAGGAAGGCGATGGCATCACGGCACGGGCGCCGTTCGTCGATCTCGTGTTCGGACCCCAGACGCTGCATCGGCTTCCCGACCTGCTGAATGCCGTGCGCAAGTCGGGCCGCCCGCAGATCGACATCAGTTTCCCCGAGATCGAGAAATTCGACCGCTTGCCGGAGGCGCGGGCCGACGGCGCGACGGCCTTCGTATCCATCATGGAAGGCTGCAGCAAGTACTGTACCTTTTGTGTCGTGCCCTACACGCGCGGCGAGGAAATCAGCCGTCCGTTCGAGCAGGTGCTGCACGAAGTGCGGGCGTTGGCACGCCAGGGCGTGCGGGAAGTGACGCTGCTCGGCCAGAACGTGAATGCCTATGCGGGACCCATGCAGGATGGCACTCTTGCCGATCTTGCGACCTTGATCCATTTCGTGGCGGCAGTCGACGGCGTGGAGCGCATCAGGTTCACCACCTCGCATCCGCTCGACTTCAACGATAGCTTGATCGAGGCCTACGCCAACGTGCCGAAGCTCAACGACTTCCTGCACTTGCCCGTGCAGAGCGGCTCGGATCGTATTCTTGCCGCCATGAAGCGCGGCCATACCGTGCTCGAGTACAAGCAGAAACTGCGAAAATTGCGGGCAGTCCGACCTGACATCTGCATCTCGACCGATATCATCGTAGGCTTCCCGGGCGAGACCGACGAGGATTTCGAGGCCACGGTGAACCTCGTCGCCGATGTGGGTTTCGACCAATCGTTCAGCTTCCTCTATAGCCGACGCCCGGGCACGCCGGCGGCGGCGCTGCCCGACGAAGTTCCGCATGAGGTCAAGCAGCAGCGTCTGGAGCTTTTGCAGCAGCGGTTGAACGGTCAGGCGCGCGCGATTTCACAGCGCATGGTCGGCAGCCGCCAGCGGGTGTTGGTGGAACGGCCCGCCAAACGCAATCCGCGGCAGCTTGCGGGACGCACCGACAACAATCGGTGGGTCAATTTCGACGGGCCCGCGGATGCTCCGATGGGACTCATCAATCGCTTTGCCGACGTGGTCATCACCGAGGCCATGCCGAATTCGCTTCGCGGACGTCTCGTGGAAGAAGCGCTCTCGTGAGTTCCGTACCCATGACGCGAGATTTGGTGCTCGCGCCGGCCGACAACATCCGACTGGTCGAACTGTGCGGGCCCCTGGATCAGCACCTGCATCAGATCGAAGCGCGCCTCGGCGTCGAGGTGAAACGGCGCGGCAATCGGTTTCAGATCATCGGAATGCCGGCGGCCATCAAGCACGCCGAAACCGTGCTGCAGGATTTGTATACGCGAGCGCAGCGCGAACCGGTGGATTCGGAGCGGGTGCACATCGCGCTGCAAGAGCTGGGTATGGAGAGAGCGGCTGACGGAGGGACAGCGGCGGGGAACGCCGATGGAAATACCGGCGATTCCACCGACGAGCTGAAAGTCCGCACCGCACGCGGCGCGCTGCGGGCACGCGGCGCCAATCAAACCGAGTACCTCAAAAATGTACGCACCCACGATCTGACCTTTGGGATCGGGCCCGCCGGTACGGGGAAAACTTACCTTGCGGTCGCGTGCGGGGTCGAGGCGCTGCAGTCGGAAAGCGTGCGAAGAATCATACTGGTGCGCCCCGCCGTCGAAGCCGGCGAGCGACTCGGTTTCCTGCCGGGCGACCTGTCGCAAAAAGTCGATCCGTACCTGCGGCCCATGTACGACGCATTGTACGAAATGATGGGCTTCGAGCGCGTCGCCAAATTGATCGAACGCAACGTCATCGAAGTCGCCCCGCTCGCCTTCATGCGCGGCCGCTCGCTGAACGATTCGTTCGTCATTCTCGACGAAGCGCAGAACACCACCAACGAACAGATGAAAATGTTTCTCACGCGAATCGGCTTCGGGTCCAAGGCCGTGGTCACGGGCGATATCACTCAGGTCGATTTGCCGAGCGCCAAGCAGTCCGGCCTGCGCACCGTCATCGACATCTTGCGGGGCGTGCGCGGCATCGCGTTCACCATGTTCACTTCTCGGGATGTGGTACGTCACCCCCTGGTACAGAGAATCGTACAAGCGTACGAAGCAAACTCCCCCGAAAACGGTTCATAGGAGCGCCTGGGTATTCCGCGCGCCTACCAATCCGTGCGAGGGCTCGAAGTGGACGTGACGTACGCAGCTCGACGTCCTTGGGTGCCGCGCCAAGCGCAGTTCATGACGTGGGCGGCTGCGGCCCTGTCCGGGCGCACCGCGGCGGGCGGCGTACTGTCGGTACGGGTGGTCGGCGCAGCGCGTAGCCGCAGCCTGAACGCCCGCTATCGCCGCAAAGACAAGCCCACCAACGTACTGTCGTTCGATGGGCCGGGCCCAGGTCCCGACGGCTTTCACTATCTCGGCGAACTCGTGATCTGCGCTCCCGTGGTTGCCCGCGAGGCCATCCTGCAGGGCAAATCGCCCGAATCCCATTGGGCGCATATGACCGTACACGGGGTATTGCACCTCCTCGGTTTCGATCATGAGCGGGACGCCGAGGCACGGAAAATGGCCGCCAGGGAGATTCAAATCCTTGATAGGCTTGGTTTTTCGGATCCGTACGCTTGATCGAGTATCCTTCGACCATGTCCGAACAGACTTCTGGAAGTACCGGCCGCTGGCTCAAGCGCATCACGCAATCGATGTCCGGCGAACCGCGAGATCTGGCGGAACTCATCGAAGATCTGCGCGAGGCAAGCGCCCGCGGTCTGTTCGACGGCGATGCGCTGGTCATGCTCGAGGGCGTACTGGCCGTTGCGGATATGCAGGTCCGCGACATCATGGTGCCGCGTTCGCAGATGGTTTTCGTCGAGCGGGATGAATCGCCGGACAAGCTCGTGGAACTCGTGGTCGAATCGGGTCACTCCCGATTCCCCGTCATCGGCGAGGATCGCGATCAGATTCTCGGCATTCTCCTTGCGAAGGATCTGCTGCGGCTGCAGACGGCCGGTGACGAGCCGTTCGAGATCCGCGAGTACATGCGTGCCGTGGTGTTCGTGCCGGAAAGCAAGCGGCTCAACGTGCTTCTCAAGGAATTCCGTTTGAGCCACAACCACATTGCCATGGTGGTGGATGAGTACGGCGGTGTTTGCGGTCTGGTGACGATCGAAGATGTCATCGAACAGATCGTCGGTGAAATAGACGACGAACACGATGTCGAGGACGATCAGACGATCCGGCGAGAAAGCGAGCGCGAATTCACGGTACGTGCGCTCACACCCATCGCGGACTTCAACGATTACTTCGGCACGGCGTTTTCCGATGAGGAGTACGACACCATCGGCGGATTGTTGATGCAGGAATTCGGCCGCCTGCCACGCCGCGGCGAAACCATCCAGGTGGGTGAACTGGAATTCCGCGTGGTGCGCGCCGACCGGCGCCGCATCGATCTTCTGCGAGTGATTACACCCTCCGCCATCGAACCTCCGTCGGCCGACGAGTCGACTTCTTGATTGCGGAGGTGCGCGGCCCACAGGCCGCGCCGCGGCTGGTGGCCGCATTTGCCGTTGGCGCAGCGCTCAATCTGGCGTTCGCGCCTTTCGCTTGGTGGCAGGCCGGGGTGTTCGCGCCCGCGGCCTTGTTCGCGCTCATTCGAGGCTTGCCGCCGCGCCGTGCAGCGTGGGTGGGCGCCGCATTCGGCGGGGGCCTGTTCGCCGTCGGCACGTATTGGTTGTACACCTGTCTGCACGTCTTTGGTCTGGTACCCGTCTGGCTCACGGCAGTGCTGCAGAGCGCGTTGATCGCGCTGATGGCGGCATACACGGCGGTGCTGTGCTACGCGGCGAATCGTCTTTGGCTCAACGCCGGAATAACCCGTGACTGGCTGGTTCTCCCGGCACTATGGGTGCTGCTGGAATGGCTTCGCGGCTGGGTACTCTCCGGCTTCCCTTGGCTGTCGCTGGGTTATGCTTTCATCGACACGCCGCTTGCCGGATGGGCCCCCGTACTCGGCGTCTATGGGGTGACCTGGAGCGCCGTACTGGCCGCCGGCGGCCTCAACGCCGTGTTCGCACCCGGCATACACGCATCGCGGGACGGCGGCGTGCGCCCGATCTGGGGATATGGTCGCCGGGCCGTCCTGGGGCTTGCGGCAATTGCTGCAGTGTTCTTGGGTCCGGCCCTGCTTGCGCGCCACCCGTGGACGCGTACGGCAGGCGCGCCGATTCCAGTTGCCGCCGTGCAGGGCGCCGTGTCGCAGGATCAGAAATGGCAGCTGGAGAATCGCGATGCCACGCTGGCGCGCTATGCGACCCTGACGACCCAAGCGTGGGGCGCGAGTCTGATCGTCTGGCCCGAATCGGCGCTGCCGGTACTTGCGAACCAAATCCCGGAATACCTGCGCGACCTTCGCGATGCCGGACGCGCACATCATGCCGACTTCGCCATTGGCCTGGTCAACTACGAACCGGCGGCGATGCAATTTTTCAACGGGCTGTGGGTCATGAGCGAAGCGGGCGGAGGGTGGTACTACAAGCGTCATCTCGTGCCCTTCGGCGAGTACTTCCCGGTACCGGGATTCATTCGATCCTGGATGCGGCTGATGAGCCTGCCGTATGCCGATATGTCGCCCGGCATCGAGCACCAGAGGACGCTGAGCGCCGCGGGACAAAAGCTCGGTCTCACCATTTGCTATGAGGATGCTTACGGCAGCAGTCAACTCGAGATTTTGCGCGAAGCGACCCTGCTCATCAATGTCACCAACAACGCGTGGTACGGCGATTCGACGGCGCCCCACCAGCATCTGCAGATTTCACGCATGCGTGCGCTGGAGGCCGGGCGCTTTTTGATTCGCGCCGCGAACGACGGTATTACCGCCGTGATCGGTCCGCGGGGCGAGGTGGTGGCGCGCCTGCCGCAATTCCAAGAAGCCGTGCTGCGCGCCGAAGTGCAACCGATGAGCGGGTTGACGCCCTATGCGCGATTTGGAAACTATCCCGTGGTCGTCGGCACCCTGGCTGCGTTGGGGTTGGCGGTATGGCGGCGGCGTCGACTTGGCATGAAACATGCTCTCTTCCAAGAGCAGGACGGCCCAATCGGTTTGAAGTAATGCGAAGCCTGGGTGGGTGAAGCAGGGGCCGTGGGAGCCACGGGGCGGCAACTGGTGGCCGGTGCAGCGGCTGGAAGCGGCAATCCATTGCCATTGCGGCTGCCACGATGGACATCGGCGGCAAGTAGTCGGGTCATTCTCAACGGAGGAACATCTATGTCTGTAATCGCAAGCGCTGCCGCATCCACGGCATCGCCAATCGTCGATCTTTTCAGTCACGCGCACAAAAAGGCCGGGCAGGCGGCGTCCAGCACGAGCGCCGGCGCGACCGGCGCGGCTCCAGGGCGCGCCACCAATCAGGGTCTGTTCAGCAGCCTGCTGGAGTCGCTCGAACAGGTGATCGGCGTCTCGCTGACCGCACCGACAAGCGCGGCGTCGGTGACCACGGCGGCCACATCGGCGGCGTCCGCCGCCGCGGGGACCACCGCGAGTGCCGTAAGTCACCCCTCGAATACGTTGGGCGCCAACGTCAACGCCAAGGTGTGAAGGAACGCCAAGGTGTGAAGGAAATCGGGAGCAGTGCCGCGCAATTGACGTGCGGGGACGGCCCGGCTACGCTGAAGTAGCCGGGAACTCGTCCTGTGAACACTTACCTGCCCCATGAACTCCGGCACCGGCCCGAAACTCCCGTCAGAAACATCGCCGCTTGCCGCCGACGCGGCCGCTCTCGATGCTCCCACGGAACGCTTGAATACCAAGGCCGCCGGCGTAATCGGACTGGCGGTCATGTGCAGCCGCGTGCTGGGTCTGGCCCGCGAGGTAATCTGCGGGGCGCTGTTCGGGGGCGGCGGCGCGATGGATGCGTTCACGGCGGCATTTCGCATTCCGAATCTGCTGCGCGATCTGTTCGCCGAAGGTGCGTTGTCCACGGCGTTCGTGACCACCTTCAGCAAGACCATCGCACGCAGCGGCGACGCGGCCGCCTGGCGCCTCGCGAACAAAGTGGCCACGCTGACTTTCATCGTATTGGGTTCGATTTGCGTCGTCGGTATGGTGTTCTCTGCGCAACTGGTCAGCCTGTTGGCGCCGGGCTTCGATCCACAGAAGGCCGTCCTCACCGCGCAGCTCACGCGCATCATGTTCCCATTCATCGTCATGGTATCCATGGCTGCGCTGGTAATGGGAATGCTGAACGCGAAGAGCGTTTTCGGCATGCCGGCCATGGCGTCGAGTTTCTTCAACATCGGTTCCATCGTGGGCGGCGTGGCCTTGGGCGCATGGCTCGATCCAAAGTTCGGACCACGGGCCTTGATCGGACTCGCCATCGGAACACTGCTCGGCGGTGCGCTGCAACTCGCCGTGCAGCTGCCGCCGCTTGCGCGGCTCGGGTATCGCTATCGGCCTGATTTCAAGTGGCGCGATCGAGGCGTCAACGCGATACTCGGTTTGATGGGGCCCTCGGTCATCGCCGCCAGCACGACCCAGTTCAATGTGCTGGTCAACTCGATGTTCGCTTCGACCCTCGGTGACGGTGCGATTTTCTGGCTGGCGATTGCCTTCCGGTTGATGCAATTGCCGCTGGGCCTCTTTGGCGTGGCGCTGGGTACGGTCACTCTGCCGCTGTTGTCACGGCTGGTGGTTGCCGGTCATATGCCGGGCTTTCGCGCGGAACTGGCGCGTGCGATGCGCTTGATGTTCTTGCTGACGGTGCCCTCCACCATCGGACTCATGATGCTGGCGGAGCCCATCATTTCGGTTCTGTATCAGCACGGAAAGTTCGATGCTCATCAAGCTGCACAAGCCGGCGGAGCCCTGCGCTTCTATGCGATCGGGCTCGCGGGCTACGCGGCGCTGAAAGTGCTCGTGAACGCGTTTTATGCGCTGGACCGGCGCAAGACTCCAATGCTGGTCAGTTTCCTCGCCGTCGGCCTCAACTTGCTGTTCAACTGGATATTCACGTTCCAGCTGCATTGGGGACACCTCGGCTTGGCCTTCTCTACCGGGTGCGTGGCGACGTGTAATTTCTTGGTGCTGTACGTGCTCATGGTTCGGCAACTGGGTGGTCTCGAGTCGCGTCGCATGCTCATCTTGTTGGGGAAGGCGGCCATTGCCGGCGCGGCACTGGCGGCGGTATGCGCCGCTTCGACTCATTGGCTGCTGAACGACTGGGCAACGCAGTCGTTCGCGCGCAAGAGCGGCGCGCTGTTCGCGACGGTGATCGGCGGTGGCTTGGCATTCTTGGGGGTGGGCGCGGCGCTCCGTCTCGCCGAACTGAACGTGTTGATCGCTGCGGTGCGGCGTCGCCTGCGCCTGCGCAACTGACTTTCGGCATCGGTGCGGCCAGGGCCGCCGTGCGCCCGCGCCCGCGCATCGCCGCCTCCATTGCGCGGAAAATACGCTTTGCACAACTTTACCCCCATGTGGTTGTTTCGGCGGCCCTGACAAAGGATCATGGACTTCGAACCGAAGGAACTAATGATGATTACCAAACCCTGGGGTGCACTGCTCTTGTGGGCCGCGACAAGTATCTCGGCGGCGCGTGCTGAAACCTTCGTGATTCAAGGTGAAGGGGCGGGCCGCGAGGCCACCGTCAAAATACCGGTAGGCGCGGTCTTGAAGCTGTCCGCCAATTTTGCCGAGTCGCTGGTGGATTATGCCGACCCGCAGTTCGAGGCGATGAGATTGAGCGGCGATGTATCGATAAGCGTCGCCGGCAGCGGTCAGCCGATTCAGATCAAGGCTGACGATGTGGTCCTCGAGTTGACGCCGGATGCCACGCGCGAGCGGCCGAAGCGCGGCCGATCGGAGGCGGCGACCCATAAATTGCTGCGCTCGACGATGACGCTGCCGGGTGACGATGACTCGCAGATTTTTGTCGGCAACGTCGTATTCGATTTGCAGACATCGGCCGGTCCCATGGAAATCAAGGCCGACCGGGTGGAACATCAGTTGCAGGCAAAAGAGCCGGGTCAGTCGAAACGAAGCGATCCGGGGCAGGACGCCGGGGCCTAGCGCGGCATCGAAGCTATAGCGGCGCAGCGGTTTTCGGAACTTCAGCGATGGCGCGCACGGGCGCCGCCGTCTTTTTCGGCTCGGGAACCGCATCGGCCCCCAAGAGGTAGGCGTCGAGTACCTTGCGCGCGATGGGTGCCGCCGCCGAAGCCCCGAAGCCGCCATTCTCGACCAGGACCGAAATGGCTATTTTCGGATCATCGGCCGGGGCGTACGCGATGAACCACGCATGATCGCGTTTGCGCTCCTCGGTGATCTTGGCGCGGGTATTTTCGGTCTGTTTGATGGTGAATACCTGGGCGGTCCCCGTCTTGCCTGCAAATTTGTATTTTGCCCCCACTCCCGAAGCGAAGGCGGTGCCGCCCGGCCCAAAGAGCACGCCCACCATGCCGTCGGAGACCACATCCCATTGTTCCGCGGTGGCGATGTCGATGGGTTTCCCCAATCGGGCACTGCGGGGCACGACGGTGTCCGAACCCGCGGGGCGGATGCCCGATACCAGCCGCGGCGTGGCGATGACCTGTCCGCGTTCGCCGATTTCAGCGGCGAAATGGGCCTGCTGTAGAGGAGTGACCGTGATCGGCCCCTGGCCGATGCCCATGCTGATGGTCTCGCCGGGAAACCACACTTGGTCGGCCGCCCGTTTGAAGGCGTGCCGTTTCCATTCCGGCGACGCGTAGAGTCCGGCTTTTTCGCCCGGAATATCGATGCCGGTCAACGCTCCATAGCCGAAGGTCTTCATGAAGTCCGACATCCGATCGATCCCCATCCGTTGGGCGACTCGGTAGAAATACACGTCGCAGGATTGGGAAATGGCTTGGCGCATGTTCAGAAACCCATGCTTCTTGTCGTCGCGATATTTATTGCTGTTGCCCGGCAATATGAAAAAGCCGCCGCAGAATTCGGTCTGGAGCGGCGACAGGATGCCGTACTTTTGCGCGGCCAATGCGTACAACGGCTTGACCGTCGAGCCCGGGGGGTATGCGCCGCGAAGGGCACGGTTCAGCAACGGGATATCGATGTCGTCCCGTAGAACGCTGTATTGCGCGACCGTGAGTCCTCGTACGAAGCCATTGGGGTCGAATCCGGGCTTGCTTGCCAGCACGATGACGTCGCCCGACTTCGGATCGATGGCCACGACTGAGCCGCGCTTGCCGGCGAGAGCCTCTTCGGCCACTTTCTGCACTCGAATGTCCAGTCCGAGGATCAAATCGTCGCCGGCGGTAGGGGGGTGAACGTCCAGATGCGGCGTGAAATCGCCTTGTTTTTCGACCGGCCTGCCGGCGGCGTTCACCAGGATTTCTCGGGAGCCCCGTTTGCCATGAAGCTGCTGCTCGTAAGCGGCCTCGACTCCCAGTTTGCCGATGAGACTGGTGCCGGCATATTCGTCGCTATCGATCTGCTTCAGGTCTTGTTCGTTGATGGCGCTGACATAGCCGATGGCGTGAACCGCGCTTTCGCCGAGCGGATAGTGCCTGGCGAGGCGCGTTCGAATGTCGACACCCGAGAATTGGTAGCGATGCACGGCGAAAAGCGCCATCTCCTCTTCGGTGAGCTGCAGCTTGATGGGCACGCTCTCGTACACCTTGTGGAGCAGCACGGTGCGCCTGATGTTGCTGACCTCCTCCGGCCGCAGCAAGCCGATACTGACCAGCAATCCCAAGGTCGCATCCAGCGATTTGCCGTCGCCTACCTGTTCGCGGACCAGTTCGATCTGAAAGGCCGGCAGGTTGTCGGCGAGCACGACGCCGTTGCGATCCAGGATCAGCCCGCGGCTCGGCGGTATGGGCTCGGTGCGAATCCGATTACCCTGCGAGAGGGTCGAGTAATAGTCGTGCCGCAATACCTGCAAATAGAACAGCCGCACGCCGACGAGCAGCAGCAACACCCCGGCCAGGAAACCCGCGACGATGCTGCGCACGGCGAACAGGCGGTTCTCGGCAAAGTAATTCTTGATCCGGTTCTGGCGGCCTCTCACCATATCGGCGGTACTCGGCAGGTCTGCATCGGTCGCATTCTACCCACTGACGGGCGGTGCGCGACAATGGCGTCGAGACGCGCTGCGGTATAGCCAGCCATCATGCGCTGCGCCTGGGCCGGTAAACCAGGGCGGCAATGACGAAGGCCGCGACCGCGCACAGGTAGGGAAACCAGTTGCCCCACGTCACGAAGAGCGTGCGGCCCCCGGACATTTTGGGCGCGGACACGACGATGCCATCGGCCGCATGCGGATGGCGGTAGGGATCATCGGCGTAGGTTCTCGCGCGCAGTCGGCCGTTCGCATCGATCATGGCCGAGATGCCGGAATTCACGGAACGAACCAGGGCGACGCGCAGCTCGACAGTCGAGAATACCGACAGCGCGAGGTGTTGCCACGGTTCACCGGTCGCACCGAACCATTGGTCGCTGGTAAGGTTCACCAGGATATCCGGATGCAGCTTACCGGCGTCCTGGATGAATCCCGGTAAAAGGTCTTCGTAGCAGATCAAGGGCCCGAGACGCCAGGTCTTGCCGGCGGCTTGCACTGACATGACCTCGGGTCCGGCGCCGGCTTTGAATCTGCCGCTGTCGGGCGGCAGCACATCTCTCAACCACGGGAACAGGTCGACGCCCGGGATATATTCGCCAAACGCCATCAGCTGCACCTTGTCGTAGCGACCCGTCGCCCGGCCGCTTCGATCGAGCAACAGTGCGGAATTGAACGGTTCGTCTCCTGCGGAGTCGATGGTATTGGCACCGATCACCAGCGGCACCGCGATGCCGCGCCGAATCATTGCCAGCGAGTCGGACGGGAAGTCTGCAGCGAAGTCGCGCGGCAGAGTCACCGGATAGCTTCCTTCGCTCCAGACCACCAACTGCGCACCCTCCCTTTCCAGACGGCGCGACTGCTCCTGCAGCGCCGTCAACTCGCGCAGCGCCTCCTCGCGCGAAAACTCGCCATCGTTGGTGTAGGCGAAATTCGGTTGAACCAAGCCGATCTCGAGATGGGGCGCGTGCGCCATGAGCTCGTCGATCTGCTGCATTCGCACCGCGCCGAAGATCAGTGCCGCCGCCAGCAAGGCAGCGGCGGCAATCGCCGATAGGCGCGCCCCAGGATCTCCGGAAAGCCAATCATAGAGCGCACCGTTCACCAGCATGAGCAGCGCCGTGACACCGAGCGGGCCGGTGAGCTCGGTGATCTGAATTACGAGCGGGTGCCACGCCTGCGCAATCCATTGGCCGGACGGAAATACCTGCGGCACGATGAACTCGCACACCACCATGACGAGCGGCGCGAGCAACGTCATGGGGACGGGCCGGCGGCCGGCGCGGCTGCGGCGGCGTAGGGCATGCACGACTGCCGCAAAAACCAGGAAAATGATTGCCCGCGCCGCACAGAACAACAGCAGGACCAGCGCACCGGCGATCCACGGGAATCCGGCAAATCGCTGCGTCGTATCGATCAGCCAGTAAAAGCCGCCCGCGGTCTCCACCACGCCGGCCCACCACCCCAGAAACAGCGCCCCCTTGAACGTAGGAGCCCTATCGACGGCGAGCAGCATCGGGACGGCGGCAATCCACGCGAGAGGCGACCAGTCGAACGGCGTAACGGCCAAAAACCATAGGCAGCCGCTGGCGGTGGCCAGAGAAAACCCGACATATCGATTCGATGCGTGCATGGTGGCCGGCCAGCTTACCTTTAAGTGGCTGACAGTTCCCGGCGGCGTGGCATCTCGGGTATTCTGTCGAATAACTATGCAAGAACGATATGAGGCCGCCGCCGTCGAGGCCGACGCACAGCAGTATTGGGACCAGCAGCGCTGCTTCGAGGCAAGAGAGGACACCGCTCGCGACAAGTACTATTGCTTGTGTATGTTTCCCTATCCGAGCGGCCGCCTGCACATGGGACATGTGCGCAATTACACGATCGGCGACGTGTTGAGCCGCTTCATGCGCATGAATGGGAAAAACGTACTGCAGCCCATGGGCTGGGACGCCTTCGGCCTCCCGGCCGAGAATGCGGCCATGGCGAACGGAGTGCCGCCGGCGAAATGGACTTTCGACAATATCGCGCATATGAAAAAGCAGCTCAAATCTCTCGGGTTCGCCCTGGATTGGAGCCGCGAACTAGCCACCTGCGACCCGCAGTATTACCGGTGGAACCAGTGGCTGTTTCTGCGCATGTTGGAGAAGGGAATCGCCTATCAGAAAACCGGCGTGGTGAATTGGGATCCTGTCGATAAGACCGTCCTCGCCAATGAACAGGTGATCGACGGCCGCGGCTGGCGTACGGGCGCCTTGGTCGAGAAACGCGAAATCCCGATGTATTATTTGAAGATTACGGCTTACGCCCGCGACCTGCTCGATGCACTGCAGGGGCTGCAGGGATGGCCCGAACGCGTGCGTGCCATGCAGGCCAATTGGATCGGCAAGAGCGAAGGCGTACGGATCGGGTTCCCCTACGACTGCGGGGAATTGAAAGGCGTCATGCATGCCTTCACCACGCGCGCGGACACGATAAGCGGGGTGACGTTCTGCGCGGTGGCGGCGGAACATCCTCTGGCGGTTTACGCGGCGCGCGGCAACGCAGCGCTGGCCTCGTTCGTCGAGCAGTGCAAACGAGGGCCGGCCATCGAAGCGGAACTCGCGACCCAGGAAAAAAAGGGAATGCCGACGGGTCTTGCCGTTCGCCATCCGCTCACCGGTGAAGCAGTGCCCGTATGGGTGGGTAACTATGTGCTCATGACCTATGGGGAAGGCGCCGTCATGGGCGTGCCCGCGCACGATGAGCGTGACTTCGAATTTGCCAAGAAATACGCGCTGCCGATCAAGCCCGTCATCGACGTGCGGGGTCAACCGTACTCGACCGATGCATGGCAGCCGTGGTACGGCGACCACGGCCGCTGCATCAATTCTGGACCGTACGACGGACTGGATTTCGGGGCCGCCGTCGAAGCGGTGGCGACCGACCTGGGCAAGCTCGGCTTGGGCGAAAAACAAACCACGTGGCGCCTGCGCGATTGGGGAATTTCGCGGCAGCGCTATTGGGGCTGCCCCATCCCGGTCATTCACTGCCCGAGTTGCGGCACCGTGCCGGTGCCCGAGGCCGATCTTCCGGTGTTGTTGCCCGAGGATCTCGTGCCGGACGGCAGCGGCAACCCGCTGCTCAAGGATGAGAGATTCCTGACTGCCGCGTGCCCGCGGTGCGGCGGCGCGGCGCGACGCGAAACCGATACCATGGATACCTTCGTGGATTCTTCCTGGTATTTCCTGCGATTCGCTTGCAGCGACAATGATCTGGCGATGCTCGACTCGCGCGTTCAGTATTGGCTTCCGGTGGATCAATACATAGGCGGCATCGAGCATGCGATCTTGCACTTGCTCTACGCGCGCTTCTGGACGCGTGTCGTGCATGAATCGGGGATGGTACCTTTCAAGGAGCCTTTCGCGAACGTGTTCACTCAGGGAATGGTGTTGAACGAGGTTTTTTTCCGCAAGCCGGAATCGGGCCGCGTCGAATACTTCAACCCTACCGACGTCGAGATCAAACCCCATCAGGACGGGCAGCGCCGCGTCGCCGTGCTCCGTGCCGACGGCCGGGAAGTCGAGTCCGGCGGCGTCGTCACGATGTCGAAATCGAAGAACAATGGCGTCGATCCCCAGGCACTGGTCGATGCGTTCGGCGCCGATACGGCGCGCTTGTTCACCATGTTTGCCGCTCCCCCGGAGCAGACGCTCGAATGGTCGGATGAAGGCGTACAAGGGGCCTATCGTTTCATCAAGCGCCTATGGAAGGCCGTGTACGAACATGTGGCGGCGGGAACGGCAGATGAGCTCGACAAGTCTGCATTGAACGCCGCGCAGCGGGCCCTTCGGCGGCAGGCGCATCAGACGTTGGCGAAGGTCACCGATGATATCGGCCGGCGGCGGACCTTCAACACGGCAATCGCAGCCGTGATGGAACTCTTGAACGCGCTGGGGAAGTATCCGCAACGCACGCCGCAGGATCGAAGCGTGATGCAGGAGGCGCTCGACATCGCCGTGCTGGCGCTGTCGCCCATCATCCCCCACGTCACCCATGCCTTGTGGCGCGAACTGGGACATCGCACCGCGTTGATCGACGAGCCGTGGGCGCCGGTCGATGCGGCCGCGCTGGAGTCTGCCACCCTGGAACTGGTCGTGCAGGTGAACGGCAAGCTGCGCGCGCGGATCGCGGTCGCCGCCGGCGCAGATGATGAGACCGTGCGCAAAGCGGCCCTTGCGGATCCTCACGTGCAAAAATTCGTAGGCTCGGCGGCGATTCGCAAGGTGATCATCGTGCCGGAAAAGCTGGTCAACGTCGTCGTCTAGGGAGGCTGGCCTTGAAATTCACCGGAGTCTGCGGTGTCTTGATCCCTGCGATCGGGATCTTGAGCGCATGCGGCTTTCGATTGGCCGGCAGCGATCCGCTGCCGGGGATCCTCGCCCGGCCGTATCTGTCGGTGAAAGATCCCTACACCGATTTCGCACGCGAATTCGAACATCAGCTGAAGAGTTCGGGCGCACTGGTCCAGGACGTGCGCGCAAAGTCCACCGCGACCATAGAGGTCTCGAAGGACGTGGTCGAGCAACGCACGTTGTCGGTATCGGCGCGCAATATTCCGACGGAATACGAGTTGACCTATACGGTGACGTTTTCGGTCCAAGGACCGGAGAATGAGTTGCTGAAGCCGCAGACCGTCAGTTTATCGAAGGACTACAGCTTCGTGGAGAACGAACTGCTCGCCAAGGAACACGAGGCGGACATCTTGCGCAGACAGATGGCACGCGAGCTCGTGGCCATTGCCATGCGGCGGCTGACGAGCCTGAAGTAGGTCATGCGGTTCGTGAACGGGAGTTGACCTTGCTGCTGGTCAACGCCATCGACCGGCTGGATCTCGCGATGCTTCTGGACCGATATGGTTTGGAATTGACGCTGGTGGCCCCTGAGCAAGTCATTCCAGGTTCATATTGGGGTGAGCGCGAGGCCGGATTGATCGGCTCCAAGATCTACGCTCGGCTGGACACGCCGGTGCATTCGGTGCTGCATGAGGGCGCGCATTTCATTTGTATGACCGTCGAGCGGCGCGCCGGCTTGGATACCGATGCGGGCGGCGACGACGCGGAAGAGAATGCGGTGTGTTATCTGCAGATCTTGCTGGCGTCCACACTGCCGAACGTGGGGCGAGAGCGTATGTGCCGCGACATGGATGACTGGGGTTATACGTTTCGTCTCGGCAGCTCCGCGGTGTGGTATGAAGAAGACGCGGAGGATGCCCGGCAGTGGCTCATCCGGCACGGGCTCATCGATGCCGAGGGCCGGGTCACGTTTGCATGCCGTGGGCAGGTCAGCGCGCCGCCGTCATTTTGAAAATTCCTTGCGCATCGCCGTGGTCGAAGCGCAGGTCCAGGCGTTTCCTGCCGTCGGCGCCGATTACCGTGTCGCGCGAAATGAACTCGTAAGACGAACCCGGCACCGTAAGTTCGGTTTCCGATCCGGTTGCGGTGCGAAACGATCGCCTAACGGGATCGGCTTTGAATGCCGCTTGGCGTACGGTGCCCGAGGCCGACGTCTCGATGGTGGTCTTCACCGGTCGGCCGAGCGAGCGCTGTGCGCAGGCAGTCATCGCAACGTCCGCAACCCGATCGGTCGCGTGAGCGAATGCCGAACCTTCGGTGGCCATCCACGCGCCTTCGGCCGATTCTGCCAGCAACACGTGATAGTCGGCCAGGGTCGGCATGTCGTGCCAGCGGCCGAAGGCCGCAACGATTTCGCGCAACGCCACCACGGCAAGCTTCATCTCGCAGCGGCCCTGGTCGGCAAATTCCGCCAGTGCCGAGAGCGCGGTTGTACTCAATGGATCCCGGCTGTTGCCGAACACGCGCTCGGCGCCGGCCTGGAACGGCTTCGAGAAGCGGTCGACATGCAGTTCGCCAACGAAGAATTGCGGCAGGGTCTCGGGGAATTCGCGATGGGCGAACGCGTGACCGGTCATGCGCAACCGCTCCACTGGATAGCTACCGGCGACATGGTATCCCAGCGGCCCCAAGATGCGCGAGAAAGCGGCGACGCCGCCGGGTATCGCCCCGGTGGCTTTGGAGCCGAATCGAATGGTCCGCAGGGCGCCGTGATCGAACAAGACGCGCTCGCGCTGACGGCGGCGGTCGGCGACGTAGGCGGCGCCGGTGGGTACGCGGTTCAAAAAGTCATGGAACAACACGGCATTGAGCGCCATGGCAAAGACGCCGCGCGACACGCCGCCGGCGCTCTCCAGCAGAAAGGCCCGGTCGATCTGCAGCGTGGCGAGCATCTCCTCCGCCGCCTTGTCGCCGACGAGCGCGCGAATCAGCTGCGACAGGTGAATATCGGTCATTTACATCTCTCTTGCGAGGCAGCGGGCCGAATCGGGATCGCTGCAGCCTTGGCGCGGGCGCGATCATAAACCGAGTCTGCCCGCCAGACCACCGAAGTCGCCGCGCACTCTTGGAAATATGGCGCCGATTTGCGCAATAGCAATACGCCCGGCAGCTCGCAGGCGGGCCCAGGCGCGAGCGCGATCAGGCGGCGTTGGCTGCCGCCGGTTCAACCGTTGCGTAGCAGCGGCCAAAACGGTTGGCGAGAAACGGCCGCAATTTGATGTCTTCTTGTTTGATGAGTCCGGATTGGGGGAGGTCTCCGGCGCTTAACATATCCAGCACCGCGCAGATGCCGCCCGCCGTCGTGATTTGAATGGCGCTGCGCACGCGTCCGCCCAAAGGCGCGGCATAGATCTTATTCGCGTAGGTCTCCTGAACCAGCTGACCGCCGAGCATGCCGCTGACCGTGACGAAAACGATGACGACGTCCTGCAGCGTGACGGGTACGGAGTTCTCCAGGATATCCTTCAGCAAGTCGCGTCGATCGCGCAGCCGCAGATCGTTCAGCAGCGCCTTCATGATGGCCGCGTGGCCGGGATAGCGGATGGTGCGGTAATTGAGATTGCGTACCTTGCCCGCCAGGCTCTCACACAGCGTGCCGAGTCCGCCCGACGTATTGAAGGCCTCGTAGAGGACTCCATCCAAAGAGAATTCCTCGAGCTCTTCCAGCGGCTGGGTCTCGCGTAGGTGACCATTGACGATGGCTTCGCAGGGCTCGCAGTACTCGTTGATGACCCCATCCGTGCTCCAGGTGAGGTTGTAATTGAGAGCGTTCGAGGGAAACTTCGGCAAGGCGCCGACGCGCATGCGCACGTCCTGAAGCTCGTCGAAGCGGGAGGCCAGGTCGCTGGCGGCGATGGTAATGAAGCCGGGAGCCAGGCCACATTGCGGGATGAACGCGGTGCGGGCGCCCAGGGCGAGTTGCTTGACGGCGCGCGTGCTGGCAACGTCCTCGGTCAAGTCGAGATAGTGAGCGCCCGCCGCCTTGGCGGCCTCGGCGATCAGCCGCGTCGCATGATAGGGTGCCGCGGACAGCACGGCGAATTTACCCGTGAGGATTTTCCGGAGAGCGTCGCCGTGCGTGATGTCGGCCGCGATTTTCGTGATCGCCACCGCCGTTTCGAGGCGATCGAGCTGCTGCGCCGAACGGTCCACCACGGTCACCGCGTAATCACCGGATCGAACCAGAAGTTCCGCAATCATCGAGCCGATTTTTCCAGCCCCGACCACAACGATATTTTTCACGTGAAGCTCTCCGCAATTCGCGCTATTTTCGTTCACGCACCTTGCGAATGGTAGGGGCATTTTAGACGTTTTTAAGGTACTATTAGGCATTACGCAGGGTCAAATCGGTAAAACGGCGTATTTACGGTGCTCCCGCCCTGGGGTTCGCCCCGCCGAAGCAGGGGGGTGCCATGGACGCCATCGACCAGAAGCTGATTTCCGCGCTGCGCGACAATGCCCGCGCTTCCACCGCCGAACTCGCCCGCTTGGTGGGCCGGTCGCGCACCAGTGTGCAAAGCCGTATCGAGCGGCTCGAGAAACAGGGCATCATCGTCGGCTACGGCGTGCGCTTGGCCCCCGGGCACGGCATGGACGCGGTGCGCGCGCACGTCATGATCAAGGTTGGACCGAAGGAGACGCGCGCGGTAACGGCAGCACTTCGCGTCATCGAGCAGGTGCGGGTGCTGCATTCCGTCAGCGGCGACGTCGACTTGATCGCGGTTGCCATGACGGCGTCCGTGGACGAGATGGATCAGGTCATCGACCGGATTGGCGCCCTCGACGGGGTGGAGCGCACCACGTCGTCGATCATTCTTTCCACCAAGTTCGAGCGCTGATACGAGTGCGGGTTCACGCTCGTGCGGCAGCCGGTCCGACGGCCTTCGATTTCCTGGTGAGTTCCAAGGCATGCTCCAGCGTATCGATTACGTTTTCCTCCCCGGCTCGGGCGATCACACCGCTGCGCCCGAGTTTGTAGCGCACGTTCGGCCTGAGCTCCACCAGAAGCACGGAAGCGCCATGGCGCTTGAAATCGCTGACCATCTCTTCGATTGCGTCGATACCGGTCGCGTCGATGAAGGGTACGTTACCCATGCGCAGGATCAGAGTCGTCGCCGGGCGCTGTATATGGGCAAGCGTGCGCTCGAGCTTCTCGGCCGCGCCAAAAAAAAGCGGCCCTTCGATACTGTAGATGACGACACCGCTGTCCGGCTTGGATCCCAGGATGTCGAATGACGTGGCAGCGGTGTCTAGTTGCTGTTCGACGATGACGGCGTCCGCCATGCGGCGCATGAACAGCAGCGCAGCAACGATCACGCCGACGTTCACCGCGACCACGAGATCGACGAATACCGTGAGGAAGAAAGTCAGCAGCAGGACGGCGACGTCGGTTTTCGGCGCGGTCCGGATCAAGCGCAGCACATGCGGCAATTCGCTCATGTTCCAAGCCACGATAAAAAGTACGGCCGACAGACAGCACAGAGGAATGGTCGAGGCAAGCGGCGCAAACAACACGATCACCAAGATCAGAAGCCCCGAATGCACCAGGCCGGCGAGAGGTCCGGTAGCACCGCTGCGGATGTTGGTGGCGGTACGCGCAATTGCTCCGGTGGCCGCAAATCCACCGAACAGCGGCGCAGCAATGTTGGCAATGCCTTGGCCGATGAGCTCTTGGTTGGAATCGTGACGAGTTCCGGCCATGCCGTCCGCGACGACGGCGGACAGCAGCGATTCAATGGCGCCGAGCAGGGCAATGGTAAATGCGGGGCCCACCAGGGAGATCACCTGGACCATGGTCACCGACGGAAAGGAAAAGGAGGGCAGCGTTCTCGGTATGCCCCCGAAGGCCGAACCGATAGTGGCAACGCCTTTGAAATGGAACAACGTTTGTATGAGAGTGGCAGCCACCAGTGCGGCGAGCGGCGCCGGGATACCCCTCAAATACCGTGCGCCCGCGGTGAGTATCGCCAAAGAGAGCAGTGCGAGGCCCGCGGTGGCGAGATCGATGGATGGCAACGCCAGGATGAGCGACCAGAGTTTTTCGTGAAAGTGCAGACCCGAAGGTGCGGGCGTCAGTCCGAGGAAATCTTTCCACTGGCCGACGAAAATAATGACTCCGATGCCCGCGGTGAATCCGGCGATGACAGGATTGGGGATGTATTTGATGACCGCACCCAGCCGCGCGACACCGAACGCCACCAGGATTACACCCGCCATCAGCGTCGCAATCTGCAAGCCGGCAATCCCGTGCTGGGCCGTGATGATGGAGAGCACGGCGACGAATGCACCCGTGGGCCCGGAAATCTGCACGCGCGTTCCGCCGAACAGCGAAGTCAGGGCTGCGGCGACAATGGAGGTATAAATCCCCTGCTCCGGGCGGGCGCCGCTCGCGATCGCGAACGCCATGGCAAGCGGCAGGGCGACAACCCCAACCACGACGCCCGCCACGATGTTGTTGCGGATATGGGAGCGGGTCCACAAGCCAGCCGCCTTGGCTTGCAGAAGTGCGATCATCGCACGCTGCCGCGGTACCGGTCGGCGCACCCGCCTGGAGAAAGGTGTCGGCTAGTCATGCCACAGATTAGCGCATACGCATGCGGCGTGGGGACCGGGGGTGGAGCGGAACTTCGCTTCCTGGAATAAAAAACGGCGTCGCCTTTTGAGGGGCGACGCCGCCGGGATATCGCACCAGCGGGGGAGTTGGCTGGCTTGCCGGCGCGAGATTCTCCTAAACCTGTCGCCTTCACGGGGCCACCGCAAGGCATGACTCATAGTGCCAAAAAATCCGGCGTAAGCAGCGTACTCTTTGTAACCGCCGATGTAATTTTTATCACTTGACAAGTAAAACGCTATGCGGCGGCGCTTGGAGCCACGGCCGGCCCGCGCCTCCACTTCGTGACGAAATAGGCGGCGATCGCGATCACGAGGGTGATGCAGCTGATGTTGAAATCCTGTTGCAGCCCCGGCGTGAAGGCCATCGCGACCAACACGGCGCTCATTGCGGCGATCGCTGCATAACTCAACCACGGGAACAGCCACATCACAACGGCCGGTTGGGGCTCACCGTTGCGCTCACGGCGTCTACGCAGGGTAATTTGCGCCATGGCAATGGCCATGTAGATGTATACGGCCAACGCTCCGGATGAACTCACCAGGAAGTCGAATACCACTTTCGGTGCTTCGGTGGCCGCAATGATTCCCAGAAATCCCGCCAATGCGCCCATCAGCACCGAGCCTACCGGTACTCGGCGGGCGTTCAATTTGACCAATGCCTGCGGAGCGTCGCCTCGGGCCGCAAGAATGAACAGCACGCGCGAACTCACGTAAAACGCAGAATTCATGCAGGAGAGTACCGCTGTCAGAATGATTATCGTCATGATGGCGCCGGCCCAAGGCACGTGCATGGTATTCAATGCCAGCGTGAACGGCGATTCGCCCGACCGCACGGTATTCCAAGGGATTACCGCAGCGATCAGGAATAGCGACACGACGTAGAAGACCAGAATCCGTCCGATGACGGCGGAACTCATCCTCGCCACCGCGCGACCGGGCTGTTCGGACTCGGCCGCGGCGATGGTGGTGATCTCCGCCCCCGTCATGGCGAAGAACACCGTGGGAACCGCAGCGAGCACCGCGATCCAACCATGGGGCACGAATCCACCGTAGTCGACCAGATTACCGAACGTCGACCCATGGGGCGCAGTCCAGCCGAACGCGTAGGACGTGGCTATGGCAATGAATGCCAGAATTGCGGCCACCTTGATCGAAGCGAACCAGAATTCGAATTCGGCATAGGATCTGGCCGACATCAAATTCACGCAAGTCATCACCGTCATCAGACCGACGCCGATGGGCAGCGGCGGCAGCGGGATCCATAGCCGCAGAATCTTGGCTCCGGCAATCGCCTCGACCGGGACCACCAGTACCCAGAAATACCAGTACAGCCAGCCCACCACGAATCCGGCCCCATCGCCCAGACCGGCGCGGGCAAACTCGGTGAACGAACGGACATTGGGCAGCGCCGTCGCCATTTCTCCCAACATGCGCATGACCAGGAGGATCAATAGGCCGCAAATGGAATAGCTGATGAAGCTCGCGGGGCCGGCCGCGATGATCGAGGTGCTGCTGCCGACGAAGAGGCCGGCGCCGATGATTCCGCCGATGGAGATCATGGTCAAATGGCGCGCCTTCAGAGAGCGGCTCAGTTCGTTCCTCGGGGCGGGGTCCGCGGGCGGGTTCGATTGTGGCATCAGTGGCACCTTTGTAGACGAATAGCCATCTTACTCAGACGAGGTCTAACGGGCGGTGGCATTCGCCGCAGATCCCTTGGCAGCCGGCCCGAGCGTGTGCGCGTCTCCCGCGAGTGCATGGCCGCGCTCGTAGGGCTTGGCGGCCAGCATATAAATCGTCCCCAGCACGAGTACTCCCAGCGCCGTGACGATCATCGCGTAGTTGCTGTACCACGGATCTTGAGGGCTGCGCGGCCACATCATGTCGACTATCGCGCTCACGCCATAGCCGAAACCGATGATGTTCACGGGCCATCCCCACCGGCGCAGCGTGAAAGGACCGCTGGGTGTCCAGCCTTTCGCTCTGGCGATCAATGCGCCAAGCACCAGCATCTGGAAGGACAGGTAGATTCCAACCGAGGCGAAACTGATGATCGTGGCGACGGCATTCTGCAGCCAGAGCCCGCACAACGCGATCAACGACGGGACCGCACCTGCCAGAAACAATGCCGCGACGGGAACGTGCGTATGCGGCGAGATCCGGCTCAACTGCTTGCTGCCGACAATCATCTCGTCGCGCGCATAGGCGAACAGCAGGCGACTCGCGGCGGCCTGCATGCTGAGAGCGCATGAAATGAACGACACCAGAACCACCGCAAGCACCGCGCGAAACCCGACCTCGCCCATGGCAGCGCGCAGAATCGTGGCCACGGGATCCGTGTCCTTTCCGGAGATGATTGCGTTCAAGTCCGGTACCGCCAGAATGAGCGCAAGGCAGACCAGCATCGCCGCCGCACCGCCCACGTAAATGGTCATGCGCATGGCTTTTGGGATCATGCGGCTGGCATCCGGCGTCTCCTCCGCGACGTCGCCGCACGCCTCGAAGCCGTAGTAGCAGAACATGGCCGCCAGCGCCGAGGCGAGAAATGCGGGCAAATAACCGCCGCCGGCGCCGATGCCGGCGGTATCGAAGAGCACGCTGAACGGCTGGTGGCGCGCGAACAGCAGCAGATAAGCGCCGACGACGACGGCTCCGACGAGTTCGCAGATGAAGCCGAACATGGCGACGCGTGCGAGCAGGCGCGTGCCGCTGACGTTGCAAACCGTCGCAAATGCGATCAATCCCAGCGCGATGAGGGTGGTATTCGCGGGCGTGACCGGGAATCCCAACAGCTGCGCGACGAAAGGGGCTCCGCCGGTCGCGACGGCCGCAATCGAGACGAGCAGCGCCCATCCATAGATCCAACCAGCCATCCAGGCCCAGCGCTTACCGACCAGACGTCGGGCCCAGGGATACAGGCCGCCGGAGATCGGAAATTGGGATACGACTTCGCAGAATACGAGACAGACGAACATTTGGCCGATACCGACCAGCAGATACCACCAGAACATCGGTGGGCCGCCCGCCGCCAGAGCGAAGGCGAAAAGACTGTAGACGCCCACGACGGGCGATAAGTAGGTGAAACCCAGGGAGAAGTTCTCCCACTTGGACATGGTGCGGTCGAAGTGCGAGACGTAGCCCAATTCGCGGAGTCGCTCAGCGTCTTGATCCACGCCCAAGCCGGAGTTTTCAGTCACGAGATCCCACCTTTTTTTTCAGCAGCCGTGATGCGCGCGCCGCCATCTTACAAATATCGGGGGGCTTACGCCCCCCTCATTCGACCGGTCGTAAAACCGCGAGGACTTCAGAATTTCGTTTCAAACCCTACGCCGATGGTACGCGGCTGATTGGTCGAGACCCGGGTGAGCGTCGGTTGCTGCCAGGCGAACACCGTATTGTCGATGGTCAAGGCGGCGTGTTTGTTGGTCAAATTGGTGCCGAACAGGGAGACCACCCAGGCGTCCTTGCCCAGGCCCAGCCTGAAATCCATCAACCCGTAGGGGCCCAGTCTTTGGGCATAGTAGGCGACATCCTCGACAGGGCCGACATAGGCCTCTGCGAGCCGCCCA
>JALYHU010000230.1 GCA_030776345.1 Pseudomonadota bacterium
CCCCCCCCCACGTCGGGTCAAGTGTTCACGATGAGATTGATGACAGGCGGATTCCGGCGATGACGTGATCGGATTCACCGCCGCCAACGCTGACCTTCATTTCCTCGGCTTCGTTTCCGGCGGAGCCTCGGACGGACGTGGCTGATTCGACAACCCCAGTGACTTGCGCAACGAGTCTCCCCCGGTCTTGAGCTCGATGCGGTGGCTGTGGTGAACCAGGCGGTCCAAGATCGCATCGGCAAGCGTCGGCTCGCCGAGATAGGCGTGCCATTTGTCCACGGGCAGCTGGCTGCAGAGCACGGTCGAGCGCACGTTCAGGCGGTCGTCGAGGATTTCAAGCAGATCTGCACGATCTTGCGTGCTGAGTGCGATCAGGCCCCAGTCGTCCAGGATCAAGACGGGTGCTTTGGCGAGGCGTTTCAGGAGTTTCAAGTAGCTACCGTCGCCGTGGGCGGTGCGGATTTCCTCGAACAGCCGCGGCACGCGCCAGTACCGGCCCTGCAAGCCTTGCCGGCACGCTTGATGGGCGAGCGCGCACGAGATCCACGTCTTCCCCGACCCGGTCGGTCCCGTGACGAGTAAGTTCTGTCCACGCTGGATCCACGCGCCGTCGGCGAGCGCTGCGATCTGCGACTTCTCGAGTCCGCGACCGGGCTTGTAGCTGATGTCCTCGACGCACGCTTGGGAGGCTTTGAGCTTCGCTTCGCGCAGCAGCCCGCGGTAGCGGCCGTTCTGCCGATACAAGCGCTCCCGATCGACGAGCAGACCAAAGCGTTCCTCGAAGGCGAGCGCGTGGGTGTCGGGAGTCTCGCGCTGGTGCTCGAGGGCTTGCGCCATGCCGTGCAGTTTCATTGATCGCAGGGTTTCCAACGTATTTTCAGTCAACATGATGGCTCCGTGTGTGTGGATCGAGATCAGTGGTAGTACTTCGGGCCGCGCACGTTCGGGTGCGCGGGCAGGTCGAGTTCGAGCTCTTTGGTGGTCGCGGCCGGGTGCTGGTCGCGGCCGGTCTTCAGGATCGACAGCACGCTCTTGCGGCTCGGGCTTTGTAACTTCACGGCCAGCGCACTCGCCGCCTCGAGCCGGCTATTCCCGTATTGCCGCGCCAGCGCGAGCAGACCCAAGCAGGCGCGATACCCTTGCTCCGGATGGGCCTTGCTCTTCAGCAGATGCTCGACGACCGCGCCGGTGTTCGTGCCGATCGAGGCACCCCAGTGGATGAGCCGGATCGGCGTCCACTGCGCATGCTCGCGGTGGGATTTCGGCATGTGCGCAGTTTCCGTCGTGTGCACGCCGCGCTGATAGGAACGGACATGACTACCGACCCGCTGACCGCAGTGGAACACCTCGACCGTGGCCGCGGTGAAGCGCGCCCAGAGTTCCTGTCCGACGAGGGCGTGCGGGATGCTGTAGTAGTGGCGGTCGATCTCGACGTGGTAGTCGAAGGCGGCGCGCACGCGCTTCCACTCGGCATACACGTACCGAGTCGTCGGCAACGCGCGCATCGCCGGCCGGTCGAGCGACTCGAACATCGAGCGGCGCGAGCCCGGCAGTTTCTGGAACGCTCGAGCATTCAGTCGATCGAGCAGCGGGCGGATCGCCGCATTGAGTTCGTCCAGACTGAAGAAGCGCTGATGCCGCAGCCGCGCGAGTATCCAGCGGCACACCAGCAATACCGTGAGCTCCGCCTTCGGTTTATCTTTTGGCCGGTACGGCCGAGCGGGGATCACTGCGATCCCAAAATGCCCGGCCATTTCCTCGTACGAACGCTGCAGCTCCGGCTCGTAGCGATCCGCCTTGGTCACCCCGACGCGAGGGTTGTCGGGCACGAGGATTGTGGGGCTGGAACCATAGAACTCCAGCATCCGCACGTGGCTGCCGAGCCAGTCCGGCAACGTCGCCGTGCGCGTCGCCTCCGCGTACGCATAGCCGCTCGCGCCCAGGGCGCCGACGAAGAGCGCGGCCCGGAAGGCCTCCTCGCAGGAGGCGCCGTAGATCGGCACCGTGCGTCCCGCGTAATCGACGAAGAGTTTCTCGCCGGCAAAGTGCCGCTGGCGCATCGAGCGCTGCAACCGCCTCGCCCAGTGCCGGTAGCGCTCGCAAAACGAGCTGTAACGCAGCGCCGCGGCGCCGTGGACGCCGTGATACTCCTCCCACAAGAGTTGCAGCGTCACATGCTTGTGACGCTTCATCTCCGTGTGGATCCACGCGCAGTCCGGCGCCGTGGTGGTCGGCGCCGGGCGCAGCCGGCGCTCGGCGAACACCCGCCGCTCCAACTCCGTCTCTTCCAGCCCCAGCGCCGCCTCCCAGGTCTGGCAGGAGGCAAGCACCGCGCGGCCGTACTTCGACACCGCCCCCTGCGAGAGCGACAGCGCGCGGGCGATCGAGCGCGTCGTCATCTTGTTCGCACGCAGCTGGATCAACTGCTTCAACTGACTGACGGAGATCCTCGGGTTTGGCATCGGCGGCGCATCCTTCGTGGGTGGTGATCGCTGGCGATTCTTCCCCTCCCTCTGGCGCCCTTACATCGAATCTTGTAACGCAGGTCGCCCTAACGAGCCGCTTTTCTCCCGCGGATCAGGGATTTGGCCCGATCTCGTCTCTTGTAACGCTAAGGAGCCTGATTTCCCAACCCGATCATCAGGTTGCGTCATTATCATCTCTTGTAACGGTTCGCCGATTAAGGCCGGTTTTCGCCAATATCCGGGGTTTTTCGCACGCCACGCCTGCACCCGGTCAACGTGCTGCTCGCCGCAGAAGTACTCATGGTTGTCGGCCTTGCGCAACCAGCGTCGCTGGCTCGATTGCTTGCTCGCAGTCCGGCATGCCGGTTCGGAACAGTATTTCTGGCGGTGGCGCAGGCGCGGATCGCGGCTGAACAGTTTCTGGCAACACAGGCATCGACGTCGTCGGGGTTTGATCACGGGATCACGGTGCTTCAGGTCCAATGGAGGACCCGAATCATGCCGAGAACTGCGTCGTCGGCCGACACCGCGTGAGTCTACGTGGTGATTCCCATCGCCGTTCTCACCCGCACCGATGCCGGCACGGCATCGACATCAGCATTCCAGCAAACGCGGAAAATCGTTCACGATCACGCTGGAATCGTTGTTCACGTTCGCCTGGAATCCGCGTTCACGATGCGCTGGAAACCGCGTTCACCATCGACCGGAATATGCACCCGGCCGCAATCGAGCAGTTCCGGCTTCGCGTGACGGTTTTCTCTTCGCGGGCGACCGCCGGACATCTCGCTTCACCCCAGCCGTTCGGGCCAGATTACCGGTGGCAGCCCCCTAGGGGCGTCCAGGCTGACGGCGTCGAACGGGTAATTTCATTTTTTGCGGCGGAGCGATTTTATCCTCTTTTGCGGCGAATCCCTCTAATTGTGTCATTCGACACAACCTGTCGAGTGACACAATTAATGAAATTTTTCGTACTGAAATTAAAGGACTTTTTCATTTTACGTGGCAAAGACCGCCACAGCCAATGACACAATTACTGAAAATTCTCGGACTTTCTGCCATATATACTGAAAAAACCGCAACCGCCAGTTTGCCAGCCTGACCGAATTCCTATCGACTCGTCGCCTGAATGTCGTGCCGTCCGCCATCGATACGCGCTCTGAGCATTAGATTTTTCACGGCGGGCATACTCGGACAACGTCATGCCCGAACTCTGCCATCCGTGCCACCGCGCTAACCACATCGCGTGATGACGTATCGTTGAATTTGAGCAGGGCGGCCAGGATAGCGCCGCCTACGGCGACAGATTGATTAGCCGATTGGGCGCGGACCTGTCGTCCCGATTCGGTCGGGGATTCAGTCAGCAGAATCTCTCTGGCGCATGCGCTCCCACGGTGCGACGAGGCGCAAAGGCAGAAGCCTTTTTCGAATTCAATAGTCGAGTGACTGGCTTTATGGCTGAACTCGCCCATCTGCCGAGCGAATGTGTTTTATTCGGCCACGGTATCTGGTTTGGTCTTTTATGGTGGAGGCTGCGTGGGTTCGAGATCAACGATTCGGCTAGCATGCGAGCGTTTGCGAACGCCCGTAAGCAGTTACCCATGCCGAATTGTGCAGTCTACGTATTGGAGGGCGCCGCCCAAGGCCGGTGGTGCCTGAGGCCGGATACCCAAGCGATGCGTGCCGTGGCGGCGCTCTGACACCGCTTGCACGCAATATCAGGCATGTTTAGTTAGTTGGCACCTTTTTGGCACTCGCTTGGCACGCGGACTCTTTGTCGTGAAGGTAGATCTGGAAATCGGCAAACATTTTACCAATCTCATCGGCATTGCGGAGATCGGCAACCGCATCCGTAATAGACTCGTGACATTTGAAGCGTAGCAACGGCGTGAATTTATCCAATCTCAACCGACGTCATCAATGCCCCCAAAGCGCTTGGGCCACCCTCCCACGGGTCGACCCCTCAAACGTCCCATCAATGTCATGCTCGATCTGCGCGTGGCTGAAGGCCTGCGGGCCAAAGCGTCCTATTCGCAGGTAAACGTAAGGCTAACATTCTCGCCGAACACAGCCGCGTTGCCGGTCTTGTCGAGATTCTGCAGTACCATTGTCTTGGATTGTTTGGCGCAGTACGTGTTTGCAGC
>JALYHU010000231.1 GCA_030776345.1 Pseudomonadota bacterium
CCGGCCGGCGCTCCAGGAAAATCGCGCGCAGCGGGCCGCTCCCGCTCTCCGCGATCAATAATGTCGCCTCACGCGACCGCCGCTCGCGCCGCTGCTTGCTGCCCGGCAGTTCGGCTTGCCGTCCTTCCCGGGCGGCGACGCAAATTCCATTCATCGGGCACACCGTGCATGCGGGACGCACCCGCGTGCACACGGTCGCCCCCAGATCCATGATCGCCTGCGTGTAAGCACTTATACGTAGGCGCGGCGTACACGCGTCTGCCCGCTCCCACAGATTCGCCAGCACCGCCGCCGAGCTCGGATCACCCGCGATGCCGAACACGCGCGCCAATACCCGCTTCGCGTTGCCATCCAGAATTGGGTGCCGCTCCCCGCGCGACAACGCCAGGATCGCCCCCGCGGTGGAGCGCCCGATGCCGGGCAATGCCATCACCCCCTCCAGCTCCGCCGGAAACTCACCGCCATGCACCGCCAGCAATGCTCGCGCACACGCCAACATATTTCGCGCCCGCGCGTAATACCCCAAGCCCGTCCACAGATGCAGCACCTCATCCTCTGCCGCCGACGCCAACGCCGCCACCGTCGGAAAGCGCTCCATGAAGCGCTCGAAGTACGGGATCACCGTGGCTACCTGAGTCTGCTGCAGCATCACCTCCGACACCCACACCCGATACGGCGTCGGATCCCGCTGCCACGGCAGATTCTTGCGGCCGTGCACGTCGAACCACCGCAGCAAGGCGTGCGCGAAAGGCTCCTCTCCCATCATGGCTTGCCGAACAGCCCCTTCAACTTATCCTGCAGCACGTCCTTGAGCTTCTGGCGCAGCTGGCTCTTCGCCAACGCCTCGACGTCCGGCCGCACCGTGGGGTCCGCGATGTTGCCCGTTACCTTCACCGGTATCTGAATCGGTGTATCGCCCGCCATGCGCAGCGTGTCCGCGAGCAGCGCGAAATCCAGCGTCTTCGTCGCGAGATTCGTGCTGCCCTGTCCCGTGACTTTCAGTACCGGCGAGGACACCACCAGGTCGCGCGTCGTCGCAATCCCGTTCGCGATCTGCGCCGACATCCGGAACGCGGTGAATGGGGTGCGCTTGCTGTTCGGCGCGGCCGGCATGTCCTGACGGCGGAGCAACGCCTCGGCGCGCCCCAGTTCATACCCGAGATCGATGCCCTCCACCGCGCCGTCGGTGACATCGGCGTCGAAGTGCCCATTCAAGGTCTTCATGAGGGCATCGGCACCGGCGCCGCGGCCCGTCGCCTTGAGATTTACGTTGCCCCGCCCCGTCACGTGAACCGTCTTCGATTGCGCCGCCAACAGCCTGCCCACATCGATGCCGCTCAGATGTTCATCCAGGGACAACGCGGGCGTGGCGGTGCGACGGTCGAGCGTGATGTCGCCCGAATACCGGCCGCCGTCGACCTGCGCCGTGACCGGAAACACATGCATCACGTTGTCGTTGGTGGCCACGGTCGCCTTCACGTTCGACAAATCCAACGGCGCCGCATGAACCGCGCCCACCGCCAGCGTGCCGCTCACTTGCATCGGCTTCGATGACTCCACCGATGATGCCACCGATGGCGCCGCGCCATCGGCGCGCCCTGCATCACGCTGATCGGCGGCCGGCCGCGGCGCCCCCGCCTGACCCGCCGGCGCCAGGTACCGGTCCAGATCGAGGCGGTCCACGGCTAGATTGAACGTCACCGCGTGCCGCGCCACATCCGCCAGCGCCACGTCGCCCTGCACGTGCGTGTCATCCACCGTGACGCGCAGCTTGTCGAAGCGCAGTGCATTCTCGCCGTACGCGAAGTCGCTCGACGCCGAGACCAGCGACAGGGCTCGGGGATCGCGCGTTGCCGGCACCGACATTCCCAACCGCGGCAGGAACTCGCGCACCACCAAGGGTGCGAGCGTCGCCGCCCCCGTCACGCTCACCGTGCCGCCCACATCGGCCGCGCGAATATCACTGCCGCTCAGCCGCGCACCCGCCGCCGTCACCGCAACGGCCGGTGCGCTCAAGGTCTGCGCTGCGAGGTCGAGGTCCACCGAGGGCGCCGAGACCGCGATGCGCACCGGCGGCTCCCCCTCCGCCAACGTGAGGACGCCGTTCAGGTTGAGCGCCGCCACGCGCACACGCTGAGCGCCCAAGTCGGCGCTGACATCCAGCCGCACGTCGACACTCGCGTGCTCCGCCAGGTTCCGCTCGACGTCAAACCGCACGCTGACCGGCACCCCCCCTTTCGCGACGAAGGACCCCGTCTCGACATTCAAGTTCGCGACCGTGATGTCCTGGTAGGACACACGCGCGTTGGTCAGCTGGATGCCCGCGATCCCCGCGATGCTCCGCAGCGCGCTCCCCGGCGTGCCCGCCCCCGCCGCAGGCACCGCACCGCCGTCGGCGCGGCCAAACCCCTCCCAGTTGCCCTTGCCCTGAGTGTTCTTGGCGAGGCGCAGTTCCAGCCCGTCGACCTCGACCCGCCCAACTTCCAGCCGCTTCTGCAGCAAGGGCAAGAGCCTCGCCCGCACGGCCGCATGCTTGAAGGACAAGAACGGCTGCTCGTTGAACCCCGGCGGATTGCCCAGCGAGGCCGGCCCCAGTTGCAACGCGATCCACGGGAATACCGCGAGCTTGATGTCGCCCTGCAGCACCAGTTCCCGCCCCGTGGCATCCCGCACCTCGGCCGCGATGCGCGGCTTGAAGTCGTTGGGATTGACCAGGAGCCACACCGCCAGCAGGGCGATCAGGCTCAGCGCGATCAGGCCGCCCACCACGGCTCCCAGGACTTTTGCAGTTCGCATCGCGAGGTTCCAGAGAAATTGGGGTCCCGATCATAGCTCAAGCAGCTTCGCTTCCGGCCGATACAGGGGCCAGGGGCGCCCGCTCACCCACTGGTTTGGACGTCGCATGCGAAGTTGGCCGATTCGCCGAAAATTGCTTGCTATACCCATCCTCGCAGTCGTTCTACTGACGGGGACGATGCTCTATCTCGTCCGCCTGGACGGGCGCCTGGCACCCGCCGCCGCACTCGGCGCCGCCATCCTCGCATTGCTCGCCGCCGCCTGGATCTCCGCCAGCAGCATCGCGCAGCGCCTGCGCACGCTCGGCGATACCGTGGCGCGTCTGCTCGATCGCGGAGCCGCAATGGGTTTGCAGGACCCGCCGAGCGGCGATGAAATCGAGACGCTCTCGAGCCGCCTGCACCAGACCGTCTACCGCGGCCGCGAACGCGAGACACAGTTGCGCCGGTCCTCAGAATTCCTGGAATTCGCTCACGCCGCGGGCGGCTTGGGCGTGTTCGATCTCGACCTCGTCACCGGCCAGCTGACCGGCACGCCGCTGTTCTTCGGTTTTCTCGACCTCAAGAACCGGCACATGCCCTTCACGCGCGGCGAATGGTTGGCCACCGTTCATCCCGAAGATTATGAGGAGCTGGTGCAAAGGCTCAACGATGCGATTGCCACGGGCGGCAAATTCCAGGCCGAATATCGATCGCTGTTGCTGGACGGCGGGCTGCGCTGGTTGGTAGCTCGCGGCCAAGTGGTGAAGGATGCGGAAGGCTTCCCGGCGCGCGCCATCGGCACCGTCAGCGAGATCACCGAGCACAAGCAACGGGAGGAAAGGCTGCGCAACGCCGCCGAGGCGCTCAACACCGCGCAGGATTCGCTCGAGAAGCGTCTGGCGCGCACCATGCGCGCCACGCGCGACGGCGTGTGGGAGCTCGACATTCCCGGCAATGAATCGTGGTTCGGACCGCGCTTCGAGGAACTGCTGGGGTTCGGTACGGGCGAACTCGGCCGCACCCGCGAGCGCTTCGACGAACTGATCCATCCCGACGACCGCCTCGCCGCGCAGGCCGTCATGGATGACCACCTGCACCGCGATATCCCGTTCGACATGGACGTGCGAATGCAGCACAAGGCCGGCCACTACGAATGGGTTCGCCTGCGCGCTCAAGCCGAGCGCGACGCCGCCGGCAACCCGACGTGGCTTGCGGGCTCGATGCGAATCATCACCGACCGCAGACTTGCGGGGCAGGCCGCCATCGACGCCAAGCTAGCCGCCGAAGCCGCCAACCGCGCCAAGAGCAACTTTCTCGCCAATGTCAGCCACGAGATCCGCACGCCCATGAACGGCGTCATCGGCATGTCGCAGATTCTCTCCGAGACCGCTCTCGATCCCACTCAGCGCGAGTACGTGGAAGTCATCCGCGGCAGCGCGCGGGCACTGCTCTCGCTCATCAACGACGTGCTCGACCTGTCGAAGATCGAGGCCGGTCGCTTGGATCTGGAATGCGTGCCCTTCGATTTGCGCGATATGATCTACGAGACCGTGGCGGTCATGGCGCTGCAGTCCGCCGTGAAGGGCATCGAACTCATCGTCGATATCCGCAATATTCCCGTGCTCGTGCGCGGCGACCCGGGCCGCCTGCGCCAGATCATCATGAATCTGGTGGGCAATGCCATCAAGTTCACGCACGAGGGCTACATCGTGCTGACCCCCTCCATCGCCGCCGCCGACGGCGGTGCGTCCAAGCTGCTGCTCGAGGTCACCGATACCGGCATCGGCATCCCGGCCGACCGCATCGACCGACTGTTCAAGACCTTTTCACAAATAGACTCCTCCACCACCCGGCATTACGGGGGCTCGGGCCTGGGACTGTCCATCGTGAAGCGCTTGGCCGAATTGCTGGGCGGCGAGGTGGGCATTCGCAGTGAGCCGGGGCGCGGTTCGACGTTTTGGGTCACCACGACCTTGGACTCGATCGCCGAACAACCCCCCTTCAGCCCGTTGGGTCTCGGTAGAAAAATCCTCGTGGTCGATGACATCGCGGCCAGCCGCGAAAGCCTGGCGCGCCAGCTGCGGTATTTCAGCTTCGAAGCCGTGACCGTGGGCAGCGTCGCCGAAGCATTGCAATTCTTGGAGGGCGGCGAAGCGGTGAGCCTGGTGCTCGCCGACGAACTCATGCCGGAGCGCGGCGGGCTCGATTTGTTGGCGGCGCTGCGAGCCGACCCACGCCACGCGCAGCTGCCGTTCGTCCTCTTGACGTTGTTCGGCGCGGAGCATGACGCCGGGGCCCGGCCGCAGCGTCCCGATGCCGTGGGCGCCAAGCCCATTCGCGCCTCGAAACTGGCCGGCCTGTTGAACGGGGTACTGACCGGAGCATCCCCGCAGCTGGTGTCCGATATCGAGCCGCGCCGTGCCGCCCCCGCGTTCAACGGCCGGCGCATTCTCTTGGTCGAAGACAATCCGGTGAATCAGCGGGTGGCGCAGCGCATGCTGCAGAAACTCAGCGCCGAGGTCACAATCGCCAACAACGGCGCGGAAGCCCTGGAGCGCATCGCCGAGACCGAGTTCGATGCCGTGTTGATGGACTGTCAGATGCCGGTGATGGACGGATTCACGGCGACCCAGCGCATCCGCGAGGATGAGCGCCGCGACCGCCGCGGTGTCCGGTTGCCCATCATTGCGCTTACCGCCAACGTCATGAGCGAGGACCGCGAGCACTGCATCGCCGCCGGCATGGACGCGCATCTCGGGAAGCCGCTCGAACCCAGCCAACTCGCCGACTGCCTCAGCCGCTACGTCGAGCGCGGCGGCGCGGCCAGCGAGGTCGACCTCGACGCGCTGCGCCAGCTCACCGGCGGCGATACCGAATTCGAGCGCGAACTGGTGGAAACGTTCGTGAGCAGCGGCGACAAATGCCTGGCGGAAATCGTGGCGGCGCTCCGCGTGAGCGACCTCGACACCATCGGCAAGCGCGCGCATTCGCTCAAGGGCGCCAGCGCCAATATTCACGCGCATACGTTGAGCGTGGCGGCTTCCAATTTGGAGAACGCGGCGCGCGGCCGGTCCGTCGGCGAGATCGACGCGCTCGTGCGCCAGGTCAGCGAGCGGCTGCGCGCCGTGAACGCGCAGCTGGCGAAGGTCTCCTGAGCCCCACCCGCCTTGGCCCCGCCTCGCGTCAGGCTAACCGTTCACCGCCCGTGCGACGGCATTCGGAATCTGCACGCTGGTGGTACGGTTTCGTCCTTCCTGCTTGCTGCGATACAGGCACTGGTCGGCCGCTTTGATGAGAGCGTCCATTTTCAGCAGGATATCCGGCCCGTCGGGACCGGTGGCGGCCACGCCGAAGCTTGCGGTCACGCAGGCCTCGCCGGCCCGCGTGCTGAAGGGCGCGGATCCGACGATGGCGCGGACTTTCTCTGCGACCGACACGCCGGCCGTGAATTCCGTCTCCGGCAACACCATCAAGAACTCTTCGCCGCCGTAGCGCGCAATCCAGTCGCTGTTGGTGCGCACCGATGCTTGCACGCGGCCCATGAACTGTTGCAGGACGTCGTCGCCCACCGAATGTCCCTTCTCATCGTTGATGCGCTTGAAATGGTCGATGTCGCACATGATGACGGTCAGCGGATACGCGTACCGGCGGCAGCGCTCGACTTCGCGCGGCAGCTGTTCCATCAGGTAGCGGCGGTTGTAGGCACCGGTGAGGTCGTCGGTGATGGACAACACGCGGTTGCGTTGATTCGCCGCGCGCAGCGAGTGCTCCAGCGCAAGAATGCGGCGCCCCGCATTGAGCCGCGCGATGAGTTCGGGTTCGTGCACCGGCTTGATGAGATAGTCATCGGCGCCGGCCTCGAGGCCTGCAATGATGTGCTCTTTCGCATCGCGCGCCGTCAGCAGCAGCGCATAGACGTACCCGTCGAGCTGCATGTTGCGCACGGCCTTGCACAAGGCGACGCCGTCCATGCCCGGCATTTCCCAATCGCTGACCAAGATGGGGTAATAGCGCTGCATCATCCGGTCGAACGCCTCGGCGCCATCGCTCACGGCATCCACTTCATAGCCCGCCTTCTTGAGAAAGCGAGTCATCAGCATTCGGGTCACGGGGTCATCTTCCGCCAGCAGGATCGCAGGCAGTATCTCGGCCGTGATCGATGTCACAGAATCCATGTGAGTCACAGTTTCGATCTCCGCGGAGCGGCTGACATAATCGTATCGGCGGGCCACCCTACGACGTGATTGTCCGGCAGCGGAAGCAGGAAATCTCTGAACTGCCGCTCAGCTTGCAACATGTTGCGCCCTGAAGACCCGAAACGGTTCGGGCGCAGGTGTGCCGCAGGTCCGCAGCTGCCGCTATCCCTAGACCCCGGACTGCGCCTCCGAGCCCGGCAAATCCTTGTCGCCGAACTGCGGCGGCCCGCCTTCCCGGCCGGTGAACCAGTTGACCGCGTATTGGACCAGCTGTGTCCCGGTGCTCAGATTGAGCTTTCGCTTGATGCGTTGCCGGTGCGATTCGACGGTCTTGATGCTCAAATTGAGCGACAACGCAGTCTCCCGCGTACTCATGCCCTTGCCGATCATGTGCAGGATCTGCAGCTCGCGGTTGCTCAATCGATCGATGGGATTGGCCGAGGTATAGGACCCGCCGGCGGCAAACTTCTGGATCATGTTGTTGCCGACGGCTTCGGACACGTAAATATTGCCGTCCAGCACCCGCCGCAGGGAAATGAGGAATTGTTCGCTCGCCGCCTGCTTCATGATGTAGCCGTTGGCGCCGGCGGACAGCATGCGCTCCGCGTAGATGGTTTCATCGTGCATCGACAACACGAGTATGGGCAGGTGCGGATGATGCGCGCGCACGTCGCGCACCAGCTCGATACCGTCGCCCAGTTTCAGGCTGATGTCGGCGATCATGACGTCGGGATTGAGTTCCTTGATCGCAGCGCGTGCATCGCGGGCCGTCTCCGCCTCGCCGCACACGGTCAGATCCTCCTCGTTCTCCATGACGCGCCGCAGCCCCTGCCGCACGATGGGATGATCGTCGACGATCAACACGCGCCGCACCCGGCGCTTGGCGCCTGTCGCTCCGGATTGGGGTGCGGTCGTCCGTATCCACGTGTTGCCGCCAGCCATGATGGTCACTCCCTATGTCGCATGATCGGATTGTAGCGTACTCGTCACCATGGGGCGTTCGCCGCTGACGCGCACCACGGTGCCCTGCGGACGGTTGGGCACGATTTCGAATCTTGCGCCGATCATGCTCGCGCGGTATTTCATGATCTTCAGCCCCATCCCCGGCGTCGTCTCCGAAGGCGCGTCCAGGCCGACGCCATCGTCTGAAACCCGCAGCAAGAATTTGTTTCTCGTGAGCAACAGAAAAATCGCGGCCCTCGAGGCTCGTCCGTGCCGCGCCGTATTGGTCAGTGCCTCTTGGGCGATGCGGTACAAATGGCTGGCAGTGGTCTCGTTCAGCGCGAGCTCGGGCAGTACCTTGGCCCGGAATTGGACTTCGAACCCGTACAAGGCGTGGCTGCGCTCGGCGAGCGCTTGCAACGAGACAGCGAGCCCGCCCCCCTCCTTGTTGCCCGGCAGCAGCCCCCGCGCCAAGGAGCGGGCGGTTTCGATGGACTCGTTCACCAACAGCACGATTTCGTTCACCTGATCGACGGCGTCGGGGCACTGTTTCTGAATTCGCTTCGCCAGCCCCCGCAGCATCAAAGCAACGCCCGTCAACTCTTGTCCCAGGCCATCGTGCAAGTCCCGTCCGATGGTTTGCCGTTCGCGGCTGGATACGTCCAAGATCTCCTGTTCCAAGCGCTTGCGCTCGATGATGTTGCGCACCGCGATCGAAATGCCGGTACCGATGCCGTTGTCGCGCACCAGCACCGCGCGGTTCTCGAAGTACTGGATTTCCCCCTCATTCGAGCGGCTCTCGAACTCGTAGGTCATGGTTTCCGACGTCGTCAGTACTTGGCGCAGCTTCCCGATGACGTACGCGCGCACGGACTCCGGCAATAGTACGGCGACGTTCTGGCCGACGATGTCGTCGATGCTCATCCCGCACACGCCCCGATTGATGAATCGAATGCGCAAATCGGTATCGAGGAGCAGCAGCGTGTCGGCGGTGTTGGCCGTCGTGGTGCGCAACACCTCTTCGGACCTGCGCAGGCGCGCTTCGGATTCGCGGCGCGCCGTGACATCCCGCGTGACCCCCACCAAACCGCTCGGTTGATTCGCCGCATCGAACAGAGGCCTCGCAACCGCGGCGTACGCCCGGTACCGCCCGGCTGGCAACTTGAGCCTGAATTCTTCGTGGACTTCCTCGCGGCGCTCGAATGCTTTGTCGATGGCCCGCCGCACCGCCGATCGGTCTTCCGGGTGCACGCGTGTCATCAGCCGCTTCATGCCCGGAAACATCCGGGGCAAGTGCGCCATCTGGCCTTCCATGATCGCGAACTCGAGCGCGTCGGTGGATCGGTTCCAGCGCCAGGCTTGCATGTGCGCCATGTTCATCGACAACTTGAGCCATTCGGTACTGTTCTCGAGCGCAATTTGCGAGAGCTTCTGTGCCTGGATGTTTTGCACCGAACCATAAGCACGGAACGGCCGTCCATCCAATTTTTCCACATGGCCGATGAGGCGCACCCACAGCGGCCGATCTGCGAGGGTGATGATCTCGAGTTCGATATCCATGTTGCCATCGGTGGCTTCGGCCGCATCGATGGCCGCCGTGAGACGCTGTCTGGCATCGGGCGTGCACCGCGCGAGCATGGACGCCCACGAAACCACGAAGTCCTCGGGGCGGGTTTCATAGATGCGGAACATCTCCTCCGTCCACTCGAACGCTCGGGTCAGGTAGCTGTATTCCCAGGCCCCCATCTTGGCGGCGCGCTGAGTTTCGGCCAGTAAATCGGTGAGGCGCTTGATTTCCGAGACGTCCACCGTGCAGCCGATCGCGCGCAGCGGATCGCCGTCGGAGTCGCGTTGAATGAGGGCGCGCTCCAGCATGGACCGATAGCGGCCCCGCGCGTCGCGAATGCGGTAGGTCGCGGTCCAGCCGCGCGCGCCCTTGAAGGCCGCCGCGAGCCTGCGGTCGTAAGCCGGTCGATCGTGCGGATGGATGCGCGCCGACCAGGCACCCTCCGCCTCGACTTCGGCGGGTTGAATTTCCAGCACGTCATAGACGCCGCGGGAACGCTGCACGATGCCCCGTTCGAGATCCCATTCGAAGATGATGCCGCTGACCGCGTCGGCGGCAAGCCTGAATACTTCCTCCCGTTGCGCCAGACGGTTTTCGGCTTGCTTGCGCTCCGTGACGTCGCGCGAGTTGATCACCACCCCTCTCACCAGCGGATTCCCGAGCGCAGGCACATAACTCGATTCCAGCCAGCGGTACGAGCCATCCCGGTGGCGCACGCGATATTGAAGAGAAAAGGTGCTGATCTCGCCGGCCGCCAACTGCGCGAACTTCCCCCGCAGGACCCCGACGTCCGCCGGATGCACGTGCTCGAATATCGAGTTCGAACGGCGCTCCTCGACGGTGTAGCCCAGCGCATTCGTCACACCGCCGCTGACGTATTGCACATTACCCTCGCGTCCAGCGACGGTAATGATGTCACTGGCGTGCTCGGTCAGCGCCAGCAATCGACGCTCGCCGCCGCTGGGGGCGCGCCGGCGCAGCCGCCGCTCCGTGACTTCCGTCGACAGGACGGCAACGCCGACGATGCCCGATTCATTCTTGAGCGGCTGCAGGTCGACCTCGAACCAGCGCGTTGGTGCGCCCGCTGTTGGCACCACGACAGCGTCATCGTGGTGATGACGGCCAACCAAGGCACCCTTGAGCGCCTCCCGCGAAACCGCAGACGTCGGCAGCACGGTCCAGGCGGAACAGCCTACAATCCCCGACCCGCCCGCTCGGCGCGCGGCGCCGGCGTTTGCATAGGTGACGGTCAATTCGCTGTCCAGGATCAATACATCGAGCGGCAGCTGCTCGATGGCCGATAACATACCTGTTTCCGCCAAGGACTCCGCCGCCGGGTCGGAGAACGTCAGCATGACGAATCGCTGCGCCGGGGCCGACGCCAGTACTTTGATTTCGGTGGAGATCCGCTTGTCGCCGCCTGGCAACCGCCATAGGAGCACGCGGTTGGTGCTCGGCTTGCCGGCGGTCAGCGAAGCGATCGCCCTCTCGATCGCCGAATCCGTGGCGCGGCCCAGCAACGAATAAAGCGATTGATCCGGTAACAACGCGCACTCGGAACTTCCGAGCAAAGAGCATTTGGCGGCCGAATTGGCCATTATCAGCGGCAGATGCGGAAATTCAGCGTCGATGACGATGACGGCTTCGCGCAGCGCGTCGAAAATAGCATCGGTCAATGGGGGCGTCGCCTCAATGGCGACCCGTCCATATCCCGGAGATGTCGCCATCCAATGGTACTCCGGTAAGCCCTCAATACCCTTCATTTATACGCTCTTCATATACGCGGCGCATATCCGACCCCCTTTTTGAGGGATTCCCCGACAAGGGGTAAGGTCACGACGGCCAAAACAGGCCCGCCGCCCCGACAATAGCGTTTGCCCTCCCCCTGGCCGGATTATGGCAAAGCCGAATCCCGAACGGATCGGAGGGAAGTATGTAGGGGCGGGCGGGGAACTGTCTTAGCCCGAAAGAAGGGGAAGCCTGCAGCGAAAACGCTTCGTTTCATACGGTCGGTTTGTTTCGGCCGCCTCCCAACCGTGGCTCCGGCTGCACCAGGCCCGGGGCAACTCCGCCAACGGCCCCGCCTGGTGAAATCACCGCACGCGATAGGTGATGGGCGGGCCCGCTTACTTGCGAAAGAGGTCGTCCAATGCCGACTTCGCCCGGGCAAGCTCGCCGGTGTCCTTCGCAACATAGGCCCCAGCCTTGGGCTTGAAATGGTCACAGAAATTCGCCTCATCCTTTTTCCGCACCTCCTCCGCCGTCGGCTCCTTGCAATGCTTGGCATAGCTCACGTCATATTCCACGCACATCTTGCAAACGTGCAGTTCAGCGTTGCACGCCTTGCACGCATCGAGCCGCCGCAGCGGCAACGACAGCGCCGCCAATGATGCCCCGCAGCGCCAACAGACTAGGGTGTGTGCCATATGGTT
>JALYHU010000232.1 GCA_030776345.1 Pseudomonadota bacterium
TGGCTACGCGATATCCCATCTGTCATTCTCCAAGAACCAGCACAGACCGCTACCGAGGACCCTCATGGCCACCGCCGAACACCACGTGACTTCCCTCGCCGCCCTGAATCGCGCCGTATCGAGTTGGGTGGATGAAGTGGCGCGGCTGACCAAGCCGGACAGGATCTATTGGTGTGACGGCAGCGACTCCGAATATCAAACTCTACAGCGCGAGCTGGTGGCGAAGAAAGAATTTTTGCCGCTCAACCAGGAGACCCATCCCGGCTGCGTTCTGTCCCGCTCTCACCCCTCGGATGTGGCGCGTGTCGAACATCTGACCTTCGTCTGCACCGCCAGCAAGGAAGATGCGGGCCCGAACAACAATTGGATGGATCCGAAAGACGCGCATCGCAAGATGGATGCGCTGTTCGCCGGATGCATGAAGGGGCGCACGCTGTACGTGGTGCCCTATTGCATGGGTCCCATCGACTCGCCCTTCTCGCGGTGCGGTGTCGAAATCACGGACAGCGCCTACGTAGTACTCAATATGAAGCTGATGACGCGCATGGGCCTCGCGGCGTTGGAACGTATCACGCGCGACGGCAGCTTCGTGCGCGGCCTGCACTCCACCGGCGACCTCAATCCGGACCGCCGCTACATCATGCAGTTCCCGGAGGAGCTTTCCATCAAGAGCTTCGGTTCGGGTTACGGCGGCAACGCGCTGCTCGGCAAGAAATGCCATGCGCTGCGCATCGCCAGCTGGCAGGCGCGCACCGAGGGGTGGCTCGCCGAGCACATGCTCATCGTCGGCATCGAGAATCCTCAGGGCGAGATTCACTACCTGGCGTGCGCCTTCCCGTCTGCCTGCGGCAAGACCAACCTGGCCATGCTGATTCCGCCGGCCAGCTACCCCGGTTGGAAGGTGTGGACCGTGGGCGATGACATCGCCTGGCTGCACCCCGGCAAGGATGGCCGACTGTATGCCATCAATCCGGAGTCGGGCTATTTCGGTGTGGTACCGGGCACCAACCCCAAGACCAACCGCAACGCCTACGAAACCATCCGCAAGGACACCATTTTCACCAACGTCGCACTGACCGCCAACAACGAGCCGTGGTGGGAGGGGCTCACCGAGGGTACTCCCGTCATCGATTGGCAGGGGCGTCCGTACGATCCCGCCAATGGTCCCGCCGCACAGCCGAATTCCCGCTTCACCGTGGCCGCCAAGCAAAATCCGGCCTATTCGACCCTGGCGGATGCGCCGGGCGGTGTGCCGATCTCGGCCATCGTGTTCGGCGGGCGGCGCCGCACCCTCGCACCGCTCGTGTATCAAGCGCGCAGTTGGCTGCACGGCGTACTGGTGGGCGCCGGTGTCGCATCCGAGACCACTGCCGCGATCACCGGCACCGTCGGCGTGCTGCGCCGGGATCCCATGGCCATGAAGCCGTTCGCCGGCTACAACTTCGCGGATTACTGGTCCCACTGGATCAAGGTCGGCGCGAAGCTGAAATCGCCGCCGCAGATCTTTCACGTCAATTGGTTCCGGCAGGACAGCGCCGGCAAGTTCCTGTGGCCGGGCTTCAGCGACAACCTGCGCGTGCTGCGCTGGATCGTCGATCGCTGCAAAGGTACCGCCGAGGCACGGGAGACCGCCATTGGGCGGCTGCCGAATGCGCGAGACCTGGACACCCAGGGATTGGAGATCGCGCCCGGCGCGCTCGATGATCTCCTCACCGTGGATACTGCCCTGTGGCGGGCCGAATTCGAGGGGATGGCAAGCTATCTCGGCGAGTTCGGTAAGCGAGTGCCGCCGGCGCTCGAGACCGAGCTTGCCGAGGCGCTGGAGCGGGTGTCGGCCGACAAGCCCTGATCAGCGGAGCACCTACTCTTCGCAGGCGTAGCGAATGACCTGCGAGGAGTTGCTATCGGGCGCTTTGCCCAGACCGATCAAGCCTTCGCCGCGAATCTGCATGGAATCGCGGCGCACGAAGGCCTCCTCCCCGTCCTTGCCGACCACGAAAGTACCGTTGGTGCTTTGGTCGATGAGAATGAACTTGTTGCGGTTGATCTCCACGCGGGCGTGCAAGCGTGAGATGAGATTGCCCTTGATGACCAGGTCGTTCTCCTCGGCGCGCCCCATGGTGATACTTCCCTGACCGTCCTCCACCAGCACTTCCTGTCCTTGATACCGAAGCCTAAGACGCAGGCCCTTGTTCGCCCGCTCGCGCGAGGTGATGGCGATGGCCGGCACCATGCTGGTCACGTCGTCGGTCTGCCAGAGCACCTCGAACAGCGCGACTTCGCTGCTGCGCCCCTTGAGCGTCGCGATGTCGATCTGACGCACCGAAGCACGCCATTCGCTCGAGAGCCGCTCGACCATGGTCGCGGTGGTGATGATCTGACCCGCCTTGGCTTGGCTGGTCATGCGGTTGGCGGTATGCACGGCGGAACCGAAAATGTCGCGGTTTTCGAGCACCACCGGACCGAAATGGCAGCCGATCCGGATGGCCACGGTTTGCTCGTCGACCTTGAGCGAGGGATGCAGCACGATTTGCTTCTGCATCTGCGCGGCCGCATTCAACGCGTCGTCCGCCGTCGGAAACGTTGCCATGATTTCGTCGCCCATGGTCTTGATGACCGTACCATGATTTTGGTCGGTGGCGGCGCGCATCACCTCGATGCAGATGGACACCATATCCCGGGCACGCAGATCGCCAAGCAATTCGTATAGCTTGGTACTGCCGACAACATCGGCAAATACGATGGCAACTTCGATTTCTTTTCCCATACGGTCGACCAAATTATACTTAACCGGGCGCCCGACGATTCGGCTGTTTAAGCGGCCAAACCCTGATTCAAGATCGGAAGTGCTGAAAACAGGATGTCAGGCACCGCTTCGGGGCGGGCGGCGACCTCGGAAAGGAACCGACGCCAGGCTCGAGCACCTTCGCGACCGGCCATGAGACCATGCATATGGCGCGTAATGGAGTGCAAACGCACTCCCCGCGCGGCTTGCCGATGCGCATAGGGAACCATGCGCTCGATGATCTCCCAAGGCTGTGGAATGTGCCAGGCCGGATTCACGACCGCGCGTTCGAGTTCCGCCAACAACAGCGGCCGATTGTAGGCCGCACGGCCCAACATCACGCCGTCCAGTCCCCTAGACAGCTGCGCTCGAATCGACGAGGACTCGACGAAGCCGCCGTTGATGACGATGGGGAGCGTCGCACGCTCGCGCTTGAGGCGATGCACATAGTCGTACTTGAGCGGCGGGATCTCACGGTTCTCCTTGGGCGACAAGGCGCGGCGCGCCGGCGCGGGACGGCCGTTCGGCAGCTCGGGGGTCGGCAGCTCGGGGTTGTTCGCCAGTCCTCCAAGGATAGCCACTCGCGCGTGCACGATCAGAGCGTCCACATCGGCCGCAGCCACCGCGTCCACGAATGCCGAAAAAAACTCATAGTCGTCGCGATCGTCGATTCCGATCCGGCATTTGACGGTCACCGGTACCTGGACCGCATCCCGCATGCGGCGCACGCACTCAGCCACCAACGAGGGGCTGTGCATGAGGCAGGCACCGAACGCACCGCTCTTGACCCGATCGCTGGGACAGCCCACGTTGAGATTGATCTCCGCGTATCCCGCAGACTCGCCAACGCGGGCGGCTTGCGCCAGTTCCTCGGGATCGCAACCACCCAACTGCAAGGCGACCGGATGTTCGGCCGGGTCGCTCTCCAGCAGGCGGGCCGCATTGCCGCGCACGATTGCGGCCGCAACGATCATTTCCGTGTACAGCAAGGCATGGGGCGCGAACAGCCGATGCAGATAGCGGCAGTGGCGGTCGGTCCAGTCCATCATGGGAGCGACACAGATGCGTCGATCTAGCACATTGATTCCATTTAACTATTTTGCCACGATCAGGTTGCCACGCTCGGTGCGATGCTTTGAGTGCACCGCGCGCGTTGGGATCGAAGCCCTCACTTCGAAGCTTTGATTCTACGGGTTTCAGCCTGCGGCGTCATTCGCATGAGAGCGTTGATCGACACCCGATGACAAGGCCGATGACGCCTTGCCCTCTACAAAATCACGTTTTGGCAACGGCGGTGGGGGATAGCGGCCCATTTTGGAGTTCCAGAATGCCCATGAACGCGGATCGATTATGCCCGGAGGTGCTCGATCCAGCGCCTCGCGGAAATCCTGATCTGAAACATACTCGCGAATCACCTTCATATCCTCATGTCGTGCGTATGTCATTGCGTATGCCATGAAGCGGACGGGATCCGCGAGTGCGCGCTCTGGCGACTCGAACCAGACGATTCTTGGCACGATGCCCAACATTTTCGGTGTGGCAGGAATGGGTTTCATAACTCGTAGCCGCGGTCCAGATTTTGACGAGTGAAATTGTCGATACCGGGCAAGTGGTCGAGATCGACTTCGCGAGCTGCCGTCGCGAGGCGCAATTTCACGTCCTCCGAAAGTTGACGGAGATCTCCGTCGTCGAAATAAGAGAGAGCCTTGAGTGTGATTTGAGGATTGAAGGTCCGGCCATAAAGCTGTTGTGCGGCAGATAGCGCGAGAGGCAAGTCCACTTTGCCCGCCATGATGAGCGCGTCAATGTCGATGTAGTCCTTGGCCTCCGCGCGCACCTGGACTACCGATGCCTTGGTACCCGCGAGATCCAGAAGGGAGGCAACGCGCAGTCCATTATCCTTGGCTACCACTGCCGCGGAGAGACGGGGTAAATTCGGCACCCCAAAGAACGACACTTTAACCGGTCCGCCGCGATCGACAATCGCGCTCAGCGTGTTCTTATCGCGCTGTATGATCTTGGCACCTTTCAGAAACGATATTCCCTGCTCGATTTGAGAAAGGTCCAGCGCGCGGCTGTCAAAGAAATCGAAGTCCACTGAATTCCGGTGCCCCAAATGCAGCGCCAGCGCCGTTCCACCGTAGAGCACGAATTCGCGCGATAGTTCGGACAGTTCGTTCCATAGTGTCCTCTGAGGCGGGGGAAGAATTTCAAGATGCGGGGAAAAATCGTTCATGCGTGGTGTTCGCTAAAGTATGAAGCATCATCGTGCTGATTCTAAAGGAAAGGGCGACCTCATTGGAGGGGTTGCTGATGTACTACGGGCAACCGCACCCGCGCCGGTGCGCTCAGATCTTGGGCAGGTTGAGCTATCAAAACAGCCATACGAGATCAGGGATCTGGGGCGGTTCGGAAATTCGCCAGCCATCCGACCAGCTATATATGGCGCTCTGCGCGTCCTGGCCGTCAAGCCGACTAAATGCCGGCTTTGAACCGATTCTCGCCGGCCCTTGCTGCTCTCCCCGGGGCGGGGGTCAACCGTCCCTGGGATCGGGTGTGAGCGACAGCACCTCGTCGATGCTCGTCAGCCCGGCGATGATCTTCTCGGCGCCGGCGTGGCGCAGCGGTCGCATCCCGGTGCCGCGCATTGCCAACTGACGTAATTGTTTGAGGTCGGGATTCTCTCCGATAGCCGACTGCAGCGCTGCGTTGAGCGGCATGAGTTCATAAACGCCGCATCGGCCGCGATAGCCGGTCTGGCGGCATTCCAAACAGCCAACGGCTTTGTAGACCGTTGGCGGCCGCTCGACCGCAGTGCCCACCCCTAGTTCGTTCCAGCGCGCTTCGGTCATGCCCATGGGGGCTTTGCAGTCGGGGCACAGCGTACGAACCAGACGCTGGGCGAGCACGCCGATCAACGTAGCGCGGATCAAATAGGCCGGTACGCCCAACTCCAGGAGCCGGGTAATGGCCGACGGGGAATCGTTGGTGTGCAGAGTGGAGAGCACCAAATGACCCGTGAGCGCCGCCTGTACCGCCACGTCTGCGGTCTCGCGGTCACGAATTTCGCCGATCATGATGATATCCGGATCCTGACGCAGCAGCGCCCGAACCCCGTCGGCAAAGTGCAGGTCGATGTTCGCCTGTACCTGCATCTGATTGAAGCTGCCATCGATCATTTCGATGGGATCCTCGATGGTGCAGACGTTCACTTCCGCGGTCGCCAATTCCTTCAGCGATGCATAGAGGGTGGTCGTCTTACCCGACCCCGTCGGGCCGGTCACGAGCACGATGCCGTGCGGCTGTTGAATCATTCGACGCCAGACCGTGGCTTCCACGGTGCTGAAGCCCAGCCTGTTGAAGTCGTGCACCAGGACGTCTGGATTGAAAATTCGCAGCACCAGCTTCTCGCCGAAGGCCGTCGGCAGCGCCGACACGCGCAATTCGATTTCCTTGCCATCGGGCGAGCGGGTGCGGATTCGGCCGTCCTGCGGTCGACGCCGTTCGGCGACGTCCAATCGGCCCAAGATCTTCACGCGGCTGGTGATGGCGGGCATCACCGGCGCGGGCAACTGATACACATCGTGCAAGATGCCGTCGATTCGGAATCTGACATTGCCCGTTTCGCGGCGCGGCTCCAAGTGGATGTCGCTGGCGCGCGAGTCGAATGCATATTGCAGCAGCCAGTCGACGATGGCCACGACGTGCTGATCCTCCGCCGAGAGCTTTCCGGCGCGGCTGAGTTCCGTCAATTGTTCGAGATTTCGCAACTCCGTCGGCGCCAGCCGTGAACGTTCTTGCCCGGTGATCTTGACCGACCGCGCAATGGCATAGAATTCCACCAGGTATCGGTCGATATCCAGCGGATTGGCGCAAACCCGCTTCAGCGGCACCTTCAAGGCCGGCTGCAAATCCCGCATCCACTCGACCGCGAAGGGATCCTTGACGGCAAATACGACCCCGGCCGGCCCGCTCTTGATGGGCAGAATTCCGCTGCGCGACGCATAGGCGTAAGGCACCACCTCGGTCATCGTGGCGACTTCCAGCTTCAGCGGGTCGATACGCACATACGGCAGCCGGGCGCGGTGTGCGAGCCATTGCGTGAGTGCTTCCAACGAGAGTTTGCGTCCCTGCGTGCGCCGATCCGGCCAATCCTGGGCTGCCGCGACCACCAACGGATGATGAGCGGCGCCGTCCTTTCTGCGCGGCGGGTCGACGAGTTGCCGCACCGCCGCCGCCGGGATGAGTTCTCCCTTGACCATTTCGTCCAGCAACCAGCCCAGAGTCAATGAACTCGGATCGTCGCTTGCGACTCGGAGGCGGGTGGGGGATGGAACGGCTTTGGTCATGAGGGCACCGGACTGTAACGCCGGGGCGCCGATGTTGCAAAGTAACCAGTTCACGGCGTGCTGGCGTCGTCGACCGCGCGGCGGGCATGAGCGCCGCGTGCCGGCGCGGGTTCATGACAGGCCCTACCGCAAGGCTGGATTTACGCGCTCCGGCGCAGCGCGTAGAGTCGGCAGCCATGACGCGTAGTTTTTTGGGTCACCAGACTTTCAAGGGCCGCGGTGCGCTGTCCAATCCGACCGGAAGGTTCGACGCACTGACGCTCGAACAAGCCGACGACGGCTGGTATCAGGACGAGGTTCCGGACAGACTCCCGGAAACTGTACTCCCCGATAGCGCGCGCAGCGTCATCACCTCGAACGATTCGCCTGACGTGGGTTTCGACATCTCCATCAACCCCTACCGCGGATGCAGCCACGCGTGCGTCTATTGCTTCGCCCGCCCGAGCCATGCGTATCTCGGCCTGTCCCCGGGATTGGATTTCGAAACCAAGCTTTTCTACAAGGCCGATGCCGTCAACCTCCTGGAAGCTGAGCTTTCCAAGCCAAGGTATGTATGCAAGCCGGTCGCGCTGGGCATCAACACGGACGGCTATCAACCGCTCGAAAAGCGCCTCGGCATCACGCGCAGCATTTTGAGCGTCCTGGCCCGGTGCAGGCATCCCGTGACCATCGTCACGAAGAGTGCGCTGATCGTGCGCGACATCGATTTACTGGCGGATCTTGCCAAAGATGGCTTGGTCTCCGTAAGCCTGAGCATTACGTCGCTGACCGACGATATCAAACGGACGCTCGAACCTCGCACGGCCTCGCCCCAGGCACGACTGCGCGTCATCGAGCAACTCTCGCAGGCCGGGATTCCGGTGGGAGTGATGGTCGCTCCCGTGATACCTGCAATCACAGACCATGAAATGGAAGATATATTGAGCGCGTCGCGCGCAGCGGGTGCCATCTATGCGAGTTACGTTCTGCTGCGGCTGCCTCATGAGGTGAAGATTCTTTTTCGCGAATGGCTGAGCGCCCACTACCCGGACCGCGCCAAGCACGTGATGTCGCTCATCAATCAAGCGAGCGGCGGAAAGGACTACGACTCCACGTTCGGCGTTCGCATGCGCGGCACAGGCCCTTACGCTGAACTTCTGCGTACCCGCTTCGAACTGGCCGCGCGAAAACTCAAGTTCGAGTCAGGCGGCCGGCACGCCCTCAAAACCGACCTGTTTCGCCCGCCGGCGGCGGCAGCACAGTTGACCCTCGGCTTCTGACAAAAATTCCCGCGCCGCGCCCAGCGGGTTAGCGCGCCAAACGTCGGTGCATCCACTATCCCCCTGCGGTGAGTCCGAACTGCTGCGCTATCAAGATGAGCTGCAAGGCACTGCCCGCGCCCAGCTTCTGCTTGATAGAGGATTGATGGTTCGCGGCGGTTTTGGGACTCACGCCGAGGCGGACCGCGACGTCGTCGATACCATATCCTTGAGCGAGGAGGCGCAGCACCTCCAGCTCGCGGGCCGACAAAGCGTGCGCCAGCTGCCCGGCGGTAGTTGACTGTGTCGTCATCGCGCTGTGCACGTCCGGGCTGATGTAGCGCCCGCCTTCGGCCACCGCGCGCACCGCGCCCACCAATAGCTCGGGCGCACTCGCCTTGCTCAAGTAGCCATAGGCACCGGCCTTCATCGCGTGGGAGGCATAGATCCCGTCCTGATACATGCTGAACATGAGCACTCGCGCCTGGGGCCGCCGCGCGACCAAACGCCGCAGCGTCTCGATGCCGCTGGCGCCGGGTAGAGCTATGTCGAGAACCACGACATCAGGCTGTAGCTCGGCGTCCCGCTGCAGCGCTTCGGCCATCGACGCCGCCTCGCCGACCACGGTCAAACTAGCGTCGCGCTCGAGCAGACGGCGGTATCCTTCGCGCACCACCGCATGATCATCCACCAACAGTACGCTGATCCGACCGGTTGGAATCTCAGTCATGCGCGCCGGGCCGCAACCGGCGCGGGCCCCGCGACCGCCAACGACGCCACAACACGGAATCCTTCGCCTCGGCGGCTGGCGAGCTGCAGCGAGCCTCCGAACGCAGCCGCCCGTTCGCGCATGCCGACGAGGCCGAGACCCTTGCGGCCCACACGCGGTGTATCGAGGTCCGCCCCACGGCCGTCGTCGTTGATCGACACTTCCAGGAAGTCCTCGGTGTCCGCAAGCCGCGTCCGCGTGATCCGAATGTCCACGCGCGCGGCTTGCGAATGCCGCGCAACATTGGTCAGTGATTCCTGAACGAGACGGAACAGTGCGAGTCCCCGGATCTCATCGACTTCCCGCAAGGCGTCGCCGTCGATGGAGAGAGCGATCGCTACTTCCGGCAGGCGCACCCGCCAATCCTCGACACAGTGCTCGATCGCCGCGGCGATACCGAGCTCATCGAAACCCACGGGGCGCAGCTGCCGGATCAATCCCGACACCACGCCGTACACCCGGTCCACGGTGTCGATCATGGCGCTCGCCGTCGCGGCCGCGGGCGGACACCCCGGCCTGCAGGCGTCGCGTATCGCTACCGCATCCAGTTTTATCACATTGAGGTACTGACCCAGTTCGTCGTGCAGGTCACGTGCCAGCGCTTTGCGCTCAGACTCCTGCATGTCCAGGTACTGCTGTGCCAAGCGCTGATTTTCGGTAAGAGCCTGCGCGAGTCTATCCTCGGTGGCTCGGCGCAACACCAGCTGGCGCCGTGCCTCGAAATAACGGCGCGCGGAGAACCACACGAGACAGATGGCCACCACCAACAACACCGCCGGCAGCTCATCGAGCTGCAGCCGTTCATGCAATACCGTCCATCCCAGCAGTGCTTCGCTGAGATCCACCTTCACGCAAATGAAGGCCGCTGCGACGGAGATGACGGTGATCAGCGCTGCGTCACGGCGTACCGCCATGTTGCGTGTTCCGCGCTCCTCGACATTACGAGCTGCCAATTGAGTCCCCTCCTCCGCAAATCGGGAATTTTTCCTATTCTCTCCACCCCGCGTCCATGGAACCATCCGCCCCTGCGAAGAACGCCAGAAAAAAATAGTCGCGGTCCTCGATGGGAATCTCCGCGCCTTCAATCGGGACGTCGATGAATCCAGCGAAAACCTGCCGTGCGCTCGCCATGCTGGCCGCTTTGGGCCTGAGCTCCAACGCTCCCGCGCTCGATCAGGCGCCTCCTCCAACTTCTACCCTACAGGAGATTATGGTGATCGGCACCACGCCCGTCCCCGGGGTGAGCATCGACATCGACAAGGTCCCCGGCAACGTGCAGAGCGTGTTGGCCGGTGACCTGACCCAAAATGGGATTGCGAGCCTGACCGGAGCATTGAGCGGCCGGTTGGGCAGCGTGAGCATCAGCGACACCTTGGCGGATCCTTTCCAGCCCGACGTTCTGTATCGCGGTTTCGAGGCCTCGCCCGTACTGGGCACGCCCCAAGGCCTGGCCGTCTATCAAAATGGAGTAAGGATCAACGAAGCCTTCGGCGACAGCGTCAATTGGGATCTCGTGCCCGACATGGCCATCAGCCGAGTCGACATCTTGAGTTCGAGCCCTCTTTACGGCCTGAACGCACTGGGCGGAGCCATGGCGGTGACCATGAAGAACGGGTTCACCTACCAAGGCGTCGGCGCCGAGGCATCGGGCGGCTCCTTCAACCAGCGCAGCGGCGCAACCGAGTTCGGTGGCTATAAAGGACCCTTCGGCGTTTATGCAGCGGCCCGGGCGCTCGACCAGGACGGGTGGCGCCTCTTCGCCCATGACTCCTTGCGCCAGTACTACTTGGATTTCAGTGTGCATGCGAACGAGGGCACGGTCGACCTCAGCTATTCGAGAGCCAACAATCAGCTGTTCGGTCCCGGCGCCGCACCGGTGCAATCGCTGTCGGTCGATCCTCGAGCGGTTTTTACGGGTCCGCAAGCCAACATCAACGACCTCGATTTCGTGACGCTGAACGCCTCCTATTCACCGGCCGGCGGGCTTGCCGCGCAGGGGGTGGGCTACTTTCGCAATTATCGTCAGACGGTGTCGAACGGCAATGGCTCGAACTTCACCGCATGCACCCCGGCCGCTTACGCAGCAACGCTGTGCCAAGCCGATGGGGTGACCCCTCTCACCGACGCGAGCGGCGCGGCGTTGCCCGACATCTCGAACGGCGGCGCCAACATTCTCGGCCGGAATAATTTCGAATCCATTCATTCCCAAACCTGGGGAGGCTCGTTTCAATTGACCGATAGCGGGCCGCTCCACGGTCATGGCAATCAGTTCGCCGTGGGCGCAACCGTGGATGCGGCGCATACCAATTTCCTCTCCGGAACCCAGGTCGGCGTCATCGATGCATCGCTCATCGTCGAACCGTCCACCCTGTTCGTCGACACGCCCGAAGGGAGCGCCTTTTCCGCCACGCCGGTGATCTTGGATGCCGACACCAAATATTATGGTTTTTACGGGACGGACACGCTGGACGTGAACTCATCGCTGGCCATCACCTTGAGCGGCCGCTACAACGTGGCGAAAGTCGATTTGTCGGATCGGCGAGGCACGCGCTTGGACGGCCGCAATCGTTTCACCCACTTCAATCCCGCCTCGGGGGCCACGTATAAATTGTCGCCGGGCGTGACGGCATTCCTCGGCTATGCCATCAACAATCGTGCACCGACAGCCAGTGAGATCGAATGCTCCGATCCGCTGCAGCCTTGTCTCCTGCCTTCCAGTCTCGCCGGCGATCCGCCCAACTTGAAGCAGGTGATCGCGCACGCCTACGAAGCGGGACTGCGAGGCCGCGCGCAAGGCGGGCGCCTGGCCTGGAATGCAAGCGCGTTCCGCACGGATTTGGACGATGACATTTACGGTGTCGCCTCGTCCATCAGCACCGGATTCTTTCGAAACATCGGCTCGACCCGGCGCCAAGGAATCGAGTTCGGCCTCAGTTATCAGAACGACGCATGGTCGGCTTACGGTCAATACAGTTACATCGATGCGACTTTCCGTTCGCCGCTGACGCTGCATTCAGCGTCCAATCCCTTTCAGGACGCGAACGGTGATATTCATGTAGTGCCTGGCGCGAGACTCCCAGGCATCCCGAAGAATCGCCTCAAGGCCGGCGCGGACTATTCGTTATCGCCGCGCTGGTCGGTGGGTACGTCCGTCGTATGCGTGGGAGATCAGTTCTATCACGGCGATGAAGCCAACCAAAACCGGCCCTTGCCGGGTTATACGGTGGTGAGTCTTCGCTCCTCGTACAAGGTGAGCAAGCAGCTGGAGGTTTTTGCGAATATTCAGAACGTGTTCGACGCGCGGTACGCGAGTTACGGGCTGTTCGGCGATCCGACTGGCGTGAACGCGCCCGGCATCCCGCGCGATGCGGCGTCCAACGATCCCGCTGTCGATAATCGCTTTCAGAATCCGGGCGCGCCCCGTTCCGTGTTCGGCGGCCTCAGGTTGGTATTTTGAGCATTGCAGGGTTTGCACCACCGCAGCTGCGGGTTATCGTAGGCCATGAGTCCAGTCCCCTACAACGTCCTTGCGCAGACCGCGCCGCGCTATCAGTCTAATCTTACGCCGCTCCGCGTGTCCGCTGGCTTGCTACCGGCGCCCAAGAGCCTACCCTGTCTTCCCATCGCCCGCGGTAATCGGCCCCGCCGGACGTGTAGTGACTGCCAATTCTAGAAAACCATCGATACCGTCGAGGGAAGTACGATGATTGCCGAGAAACCCAGTAGTAGCGCAGCAGATCAGGAACCGGCCGTTTCGCATCTGATTGCACATATTCAAGGCGCCATGGAGCATCAAAAGGCGCTGCTGGCGCGCGAGCTGCACGACGAGCTGGGCGGCTTGTTGGTGGGTGCCGTCATGGATTTGGCGTGGGCCGAGCAGCATCTTGCCGCGCCGCCTGCCGAGCTGAAGCAGAAACTGGTGCGGGCGCGGCAGACCTTGGCTGCGGCCATCGATTTGAAACGAAAGCTGATCGAGGACCTGCGGCCCACGCTGCTCGACAATGTGGGGTTGTTCGCGGCCTTGCGCTGGCATGTTCAGGCGGCGTGCAAGCGCGCCGGCCTCGCCTGTACCATCCAAGTGCCGGAGGAGGAGCGCCGCTTCCTTCCCAATATTCCGATTGCCTTGTTCCGCATCGTGCAAGAGGCCCTCGCGGTGATCGTGGCGCGCAAGCCGGTGGCGTCCGCGACTTTCAGCGTAACCATCGATGGGCGAACGCTGGCCATCGAGGTGCACAGTGATGGGGCGGCGGCTACCGCGGCGGCCAGCGGCGCGGACGAGCACTTCCTCGCGGCCATCGCGCAGCGTGTAGCGTCGCTGGGGGGCGAGTTCAAATCCTCCTATCTGCCGGCGGGCGGGACCAGCATCGCCGCGCGCTTTGCAATCGAAAACACCCTGGTGCCCGCGTAGCGAATCGCTCGCTGCTCACACGAGCGGCGGATCGCGGTCGCGCTCGGGATGGCGATGTCGCGCCACCGCCGCGATGAAAGATTGGATATCTGCCGCGATTTCCGCCGAGGCCGCCAGAATGACTCCCGGGTCCGGCTCCCCGCCGGGCAGCTCTTTCGGAATGCCAGCCTCATCGAGCAGCGCCGCCGACGTGCCCAGTGCAAGGATGGACTTGCCATGACGATATTGGTCTTTGAGAAATTCCATGCAATGGCCGTCTTGCGCCAGGGCCTGAATGGCTTCATCGCCGTCCGGCAACACCAGCGCATCGAATAGTACCGACGGGGAGTTTTCGAGCGTGGCATCCACCTCGAGATCTTCCCCGTCCACGCTTCGCACCGTGCCCAAGCGGCTTCCCAGCAGCCGCGGCACCGCGCCGGCGTCCGACAATTCGCCCAGCAGCGCGGTGATGGACTCGGGTTCGACTCCGTTCGCAACGAAGATCGCAATCCTCCTCGTCTCGATGCCGCCCTCGCCCGGCAGCGCCGTCAGGGAAAGCGCGGGAGACACTTTCACTTCGGCGGCGGGCGCCTGTTTGAGGGCGCGCGGCATTGCGTCGGGCAACTCGAGTCCGAGGCCATGCGCAATTTCTCCCGCCAATTCTTCCGAGACGTTGCGCAGCGAGGACACCATGCGCTCGCGAATGGCGGGCACCGTCACCTTGCTCAATTCGAACCGAAAGCCGCCGATGATGTGATTCTTTTCGACGGGCGTCTGGCTGTCGAAGAACAACCGCGCTTGGTTGTAATGCTCCGCAAATTTCTCGGGCTTGCCGCGCACCTTGTCGACCGGCGTGTTGTTCTCGGCAATCGCGGGAGGAAAGGTGACGAAGCCTTTCTTTCCCGCCTGAAAAGGACAGCCGCCGCCGAGCGAGTTGGGTTCGTAGGCTACCCGGCCGCGGGGAATTGCCTGCCGATGCAGACCGTCGCGCTGATTGTTGTGTACCGGCGCCACAGGAGCATTGATGGGAATTTCGTGGAAATTCGCTCCCCCGAGACGTGTGATCTGCGTATCGACGTATGAGTGGATTCGCCCATGCAGCAAGGGGTCATTGGAGAAGTCGATGCCGGGCACCACGTGCGCCGTGCAGAAGGCCACCTGCTCCGTCTCGGCGAAAAAATTGTCCGGATTCCGATTGAGTACCATGCGCCCCACCGGTTTGACGGGAACCAATTCTTCGGGAACGATTTTCGTGGCGTCGAGCACGTCGAAGCTGAATTTTTCGGCCTGCGCTTCCGAAAACGTCTGCAGCCCCAGCTCCCATTCCGGATAGTTGCCCGATTCGATGGCTTCCCACAGGTCACGCCGATGAAAGTCCGGGTCGGCGCCCATGAGCTTGGCGGCCTCGTCCCACACCAGCGAATGGGTACCGAGCCGCGGCGTCCAATGAAACTTGCAAAATGTGGATTTGCCGGCCTGGTTCACCAGCCGGAACGTGTGCACGCCAAAGCCTTGCATCATGCGATAACTGCGCGGAATCGCTCGATCGGACATCACCCACATCAACATATGGGTGGACTCGGGCATCAGCGAGGCGAAGTCCCAAAAGGTATCGTGGGCCGAGGCGGCCTGCGGGATGGCATTGTGCGGTTCGGGCTTGACCGCGTGGATCAGATCGGGAAACTTCATCGCGTCCTGGATGAAGAACACCGGAATGTTGTTGCCGACCAGGTCCCAGTTGCCTTCGTCGGTATAGAACTTGACGGCGAAGCCGCGAACATCGCGGGCGGTATCGGCCGAGCCTCGCTCGCCCGCCACCGTCGAGAAGCGTACGAATACCGGCGTGATCTTGCCTGCTTCGGAAAAGGGCGCAGCGCGCGTCAGGTCGCCCAGCGCTTCGTACGCCTCAAAAAAACCGTGTGCAGCCGAGCCTCTCGCGTGGACGATCCGTTCGGGTATGCGTTCGTGATCGAAGTGCGTGATCTTCTCGCGCAGAATGAAGTCTTCCAACAATGTCGGGCCGCGAAGACCCGCCTTCAACGAGTTCTGATTGTCGGAGACCGGCACGCCCTGGTTCGTCGTCAGCATCTGACCCGCATCGTTGACGCGAACCCGGTCCAACCCGCCGTCCACCGCGATGGGCTCGAGAGCGGCGCGGCGCGTCTTCGCCGTCTCATTTTTTTCGCTGAGCGTACTCGCCCCCGCGCCGGCAGAAGGCAGCTCGGTCGATGACCCGGTAGTTGGGTTTCTGGCATTGTCGAGTCCGTACTCCCGCGGCTTTGCGGCGTTGTACGGCACGGCCTCCGCCAACGCCTGTTGGTCCGCAGCATGAGCGGCAAGCTCGGTGGTCGCAGCGTCCGGAGGGTTCGAGGGTCCGCTCGCCGTCGTGCCGGAACCGGCCGGGCTTGCGGTGCGTTTCGCGTTGGTCGAACGGGACACCCCTGCGCCGGGCGCTGCCTTGGATGATGCAGCGCCTTTGGCGGTTTTTTTCTTGCTGGCCATGTGTCCTCGTTATCGTTGTGAAGAGCAGGGCGCGAGGATTCCACGGCGATCTGCGGCGCAAAAGGCGGCGATCACGGTAGCTGCTGTAGTTTGCTTCCTACGGCGCCACCCCGCGGTAGCGGCAGTCGCGGCAGTAGGTCGATTCCGACGCTTGATCGAGCCTCCTCACGGTGGCAACGCGGGTGCGACACCGGTACGGTGCAGGCCGTTGTAGGACCTTAGTTCGATGCCATCAACTGCTGCTCGTTGGAAGGGGATCCCATGCTTCACTATGCCGTCGTGTTTCTCATTGTCGCTTTGATCGCTGCCGTGTTTGGCTTCGGCGGGATTGCTGCCGGTGCCGCTGGAATCGCCAAGGTGCTGTTCGTCATTTTTCTGATCGGCGCAGTCGTATCGTTCCTGATGCACGGGCGAAGCCGCGTTTGATACCCCGGTTCTGAGACGGGGGCGGTTGTAAGTGGCGGGCCGGTGGCGAGGCGCTGCCGGATCCGCGCTGTTGCCCGCAATTCCGCGGGTGAGCCTAGCGACGCTCGGTGCGGTTACCGGGGCGTTGGGAAAAAGGGAGCGTCGGGCTGCTGCACGCGAACCGACCGGTCCGAAGGCTGATCCGGGGTTACCGACCGGTCTACCGGCTGATCTGGGCGGTCGCACTCGTCACCCCGCCATACCCGCAATTTACCGGTCACGACTCGCAGCTTGCCGGCGGCTTGCCTCGAGGGAGTATTCGATTTCCGTTTGGCTTCGCTCATTGGGGCGCCTCCTGCGGGGTTCGTGTGCGGAGCATAATACTCCCCCGCCCACCGCAGGCCTAGGGTCTCAGATCTAGCGTTTCAAATAGGGAAATTCGCTGATCGATCGCGGTGCGGCAATGTGGAAGCCCTGGGCGAATCCAATGCCCAGTTTCCCGAGTTCCTCCAGCACCTCGGCCGACTCCACTCGCTCCGCAATGGTGTGGATGCCCATGGCCTTGCCGACCTGGCTGATAGCTTCGACCACGCTGCGGTCCACCGGATCGCGCGTGACGTTCTCGATGAATTGACCATCGATTTTCAGCCAGTCCACCGGCAGAGTTTTCAAGTACATGAAAGACGACAGGCCGCTGCCAAAATCATCGAGCGCGAAGTGGCAGCCGCGGGCCTTGAGTTCGCGCATGAAGTAAACGACATTGCCCAAATTGGCGATGGCGGCCGCCTCGGTGATTTCGAAGCACATCGCACCCGCGGCGAGATCGCGCGCGCCCAACTCCGCAATGAGATATTCCAGAAAGCGCTCGTCGTTGAGCGAGGTGCCGGAGAGATTCACCGCGACGCTGTAGGGCTTGATGCCGGCTTGCGGGCGATAGGCGATCTGATCCAGCGCGCGCCGCACCACCCATCGATCGATCGACGGCATGAGGTGATAGCGTTCCGCGGCCGGTATGAACTCGGCCGGCGCGATCAACGCGCCCGACTCGTCGCGTAGTCGCAGCATGAGTTCGAATTTCTCGCGCTCGTATCGAGCGGCCCCGATGGGCACGATGGGTTGAAAGAAAAGCTCGAAGCTGCTTTCGTCGCAAGCCCGGGTGAGCCTCGAGACCCAATGCATTTCACGATGCCGCTCCGGCACGCCGTCGGGTTCGTACAACTGCACGCGATTGCGGCCTCGATCCTTCGCCGCATAGCACGCCACATCGGCGGCGCTCATGACATTGGCGACGGTGGGCATCTCACGGGTGATCTCGACGATTCCGATGCTGACGCCGACGCCCAATACGCCCTCCTGCCAGATGAATCGAAAGTCCCGGATGGCCTGGCGCAGGGTCTCCGCCACGCGCAGCGCCTGGTCGAGCGCGCAGCTGTGCAGCAGGATCCCGAATTCGTCGCCGCCGAGGCGTGCCAGCGTGTCGCCGCCGCGCAGGCGCGATTGCAGCACACCGGTCACTTGCTTCAGCAACTGGTCGCCCGCCGGGTGGCCGCAGGTATCGTTGACCAATTTGAATTGATCCAGATCCAGATAGAGCAGGGTATGCCGGCAATCGGCATCCTCGCGCACGGTGTCCACCGCCGCGTTCAGTCGGTTCTCGAATTCGCGCCGATTGATGAGTCCGGTGAGCGCATCATGGCTCGCTTGATAGTGCAGAGCGCGATGCAGCCGCCGTTCCTTGCTGGTGTCGTGAAACACCATGACGGCGCCGATCAGATTGCCCGCACGGTCGCGGATGGGTGCCGCCGAGTCCTGGATGGCTATTTCTTGTCCGCGACGATTCACCAGGACGGTATGTTCGGCGAGGCCGAGAACCTGACCTTCGCGCAGGCAACGCATTACCGGACTTTCGACCGGATCGCGCGACGCCTCGTCGATCACCGTGAATACATCGCCGATCAGCCGATTCTGCGCCTGGCGGCTCTCCCAGCCGGTCAAGCTTTCGGCAACCGGATTCATGTAATCCACGCGGCCCTGGGAGTCGGTCGTGATGACGGCGTCGCCGATCGATTGCAGCGTGACCTGCGCTCGCTCCTTCGCTTGAAAAACGGCGGTTTCCGCCTTTTTGCGTTCCGTGATATCGGCGATGGTGCCTTCGAATCCGCTGACCCGACCGTGCTTGTCGCGCACTACCCTGCCGTTGTCGACGACGACCAGCATGCTGCCGTCCTTGCGGCGCAGAACGCATTCGACATTGCGGATCTCGCCGTCGCTCTCCATGCGCCGCACATAGCTGTCGCGATCGGTCGGATACCAGTACAGCGAGCCGGCCGGCACTCGGCAGATCTCCTCTGCCGAGGCGTATCCCAGCATCTGCGCGAATGCCGGATTCACGACCAGCAACCGGCCGTCGCGAGTCGACCGATACACTCCTTCCATGACGCTCTCGAAGAATCCGCGGAATTTCGCTTCGAGTTCGGCGGCGCCCTCGACGTTGCCGAGGCGCTCGGCGTCGATGCGATCGTAGTGCGCGCTCACCAGGCTCAGAAGGACCGCCAAATCCAGCGCGCCGTCCCGACCGCGAGCTTCGGCAAGCTGCAGCTCGAGCGTCTGATTGACGCTCTGCGGCCGTTCCGATGGCCCCTTGCGAAGCGCTGCGGCAAAATCCCGTGACACTTCCAGATTCTCCCCGACTGAATTGACGGTGCCTTTGCGCACCTCAAGATCGGATGTTAGGGAGATCCCCCAGCCGAAGCGTGATGGCCGTCTCGATTCGGCCAATATTTGGTTAAATGAGCCGAACTTGCCGCGTCACGAGGCCTGATCGACCGCTTCGCGTCCCGACCGCTTGCGCTCGTTTTCGCGCAGGCTACGCTTGCGCAGACGGATGGAGTTCGGGGTCACCTCGATCAGTTCGTCGTCGTCGATGAACTCCATGGCCTGTTCCAGCGTGAACCTGATCGGCGGCGACAACACGACGGCCTCATCCTTGCCCGAGGCCCGCATGTTGGTGAGCTTCTTGCCCTTGAGCGGATTGACCACCAGATCGTCATCGCGGTTGTTCATCCCGATGATCATGCCTTCGTACACTTCCTCGCCGGGACCAATGCACAATCGGCCGCGTTCCTGAAGGCTGAACAACGAGTACGCCAGAGCGACGCCCTGACCGTTGCTGATGAGAACACCGTTCGGACGTTGACCCAGCTCGCGCTGCACGACCGGCCCGTAGTGATCGAACACGTGATGCAGCAGGCCGGTGCCGCGAGTCATGGTGCGAAACTCGGTTTGGAATCCGATGAGTCCGCGCGAGGGAACCATGTAATCCAGGCGCACGCGGCCGCGGCCGTCGGCCTGCATGTCCTTGAGGTCTGCGCCGCGGCTGCCCAGCGCCTGCATGATCGCGCCTTGCGCATCGCTGTCCGCATCCACCGTTACTTGCTCGTAGGGCTCGTGCGCCACGCCGTCGATCTGTTTGATGACGACTCGCGGCCGTGAAACGGCCATTTCAAAGCCTTCGCGCCGCATGTTCTCCAGCAGTACGCCCAGGTGCAACTCTCCGCGGCCGAAGACCACGAATTTGTCGGGGTCCGCGGTCGGCTCGACGCGCAGCGCCACATTGTGTATGGACTCCCGGTCCAAGCGTTCGCGTATCTGCCGGCTGGTGACGAACTTCCCGTCGCGTCCGAGGAACGGCGAGGTATTCACCTCGAAAGTCATGCTGATGGTCGGCTCGTCGACGGTCAGGCTGGGCAGCGCCTCGACATGCAACGGGTCGCATAGGGTGTCCGAGACCTTGGGCTCCGGAATTCCCGCGAATGCAACGATGTCGCCGGCGAAAGCCGACTCGACCTCGATGCGGGTAAGCCCGTGGAAGCCCAAGACTTGCGTGATCCTTTCCGGACGCTGCTTGCCTTCGCGGTTCACCACGGTGACCGACATGCCCTTCTTGAGCGTGCCCCGTTTTATGCGGCCGATGCCGATCGCGCCTACATAGCTGGAATAGTCGAGCAGCGTGACCTGGAGCTGCAACGGGCCGTCCGAATCGACATCGGGCGGCGGGCAATGCTCCACGATGGTCTTGAACAGCGGTTGCATGTCGCCGTCGCGCACCGTGGAGTCGAGCCCCGCGAAGCCGCGCAGCGCCGACGCATAGACCACCGGGAAATCCAATTGCTCATCCGTCGCGCCGAGGCGGTCGAACAGATCGAAGGTCTGGTCCAGAACCCAACCCGGACGTGCTTCGTCCCGATCGATTTTGTTGATGACAACGATGGGCCGCAGACCGTGCTTGAACGCCTTCTGGGTAACGAATCGCGTCTGCGGCATGGGCCCGTCGACCGCATCGACCAGCAGCAACACGCAGTCGACCATGGCCAGCACGCGCTCGACCTCGCCGCCGAAATCCGCGTGACCCGGCGTATCCACGATATTGATGCGAAAATCGCCCCACGTGATGGCGGTGTTCTTCGCAAGAATGGTGATGCCGCGCTCTCGTTCCAGCGCATTGGAGTCCATGATGCGCTCCTGCAAGTCCTTGCGCGCGTCGAGCGTACCCGATTGGCGCAGGAGTTGATCCACCAGCGTTGTTTTGCCGTGGTCGACGTGCGCGATGATGGCGATGTTGCGAAGTTTCTGCGTCACAGTGAGGTCCCGGGGAAACCCACCATTATAGGACCTTACCGCCGCAGCCGTGTGATTTTCGCACCCGGCGGTCCCATGTCAGTGCTTGACGGTCGTCGCCGTCGCCGGGTTGGCCGACGCGGCGGCTGCCGCCTCGGCGCTGGTGGCGACGATGAGGGGCACCGAAAAAGAGCGCGCTTCGTTGGTATCGTCGTGTTTGAGGGATATGTTAAGTCCGAGAAGCTGGAGTCCGTCGGCGGTGGGCGTGAGCATCACCCTGGCTCGATACACCTGGGTAGGGTCGATCGACGGGATTTCGACGGGTCCCATGCCCGGGGCAAGCTGCAAGCCGTCACCGCCGATGACTTGCAGGCTGGCTGAACCGGCGGTCGTCTGCGGTATCACGGCCAGCACGACTTCGAGGGGCTGCCCCACGACCGGGCGCTGCGGCAGATCGAATTTTACCGTGACGGGAACCGTCGACCTGCCCACCGTCACAGCCTCCACCATGCCGGCGGTCAATTCCTCGGGTGTCGGCCCCGGCTTGACGGCCACCGGCGCGCGCGGCTGCGGCGCCACGCGCACCGCGGGCGCTTGATCGGTATCGCCATGACAGCCCGTCAAACCGGGACAGGCCGCCAGCAGCACCGCAAGCAGCGGCAAAATTCTCCCCTCAGTCATGGCCGTATGATCCCTCAAAGCGTTGGCCCCTCACAACTCGAGCCGCGGGCCCGTCACCGCGGCCAGTTGATCCTCGAGTGCGCGATAGTGCTCCTCCCAATAGCGCGGTTCGGCGAACCACGGGAACGCACGCGGGAAGGCGGGGTCGTCCCAGCGGCGCGCCAGCCATGCAGAGTAGTGGATCATCCGCAACGCCCGCAGCGGCTCGATGAGTGCCAGTTCACCGCGGTCGAAGGGCAAGAATTGCTCGTAGCCTTTCAACAGATCGGTCACTTGCGTGCGCATTTCCTGCTGGCTGCCCGCCAGCAGCATCCATATGTCTTGGATTGCAGGCCCGGTGAGGCAATCGTCAAGGTCGACGAAATGCGGCCCGAGATCGGTCCAGAGAATGTTGCCGCGGTGGCAATCGCCGAGGATTCGGCCCAATCGCGCGCCTCCCCATGCGTCCGCTTGCCGTTCGATTTCCTCCAGCAGCTCATCGGTCAGATCGGCGTACTTGGTGGCCAGGTAGTCCGGCATCCAGTCGCCATCCAACACGAAATCCCGAGCCTGGCGCCCCAGCTCCTCCACACTCAAGTGCTTCCTGTCGTAAAAGCGGCCGGCGCGGCCCACCCCATGAATGCGGCCCAGAAACCGCCCCACCCATTCCCGGTCCGACGGCGTCCCGAGTTCGGGCCAGCGGCCGCCGCGCCGCGGGAAGACCGCGTAACGGAAGCCGCGATGCACGTGCAGCGACTGCGGGACGCCAGCCTCGCCCCGCTGCGCCAGGGGCGCCACGACGGGAATCTCTTGCCCCGCCAACTCCGCGGAAAAAGCATGCTCCTCGCGGATCGCCGCATCGCTCCAGCGGCCGGGCCGGTAGAATTTGGCGACCACCGGCTCGCTGCCTTCGATCCCGATCTGATAAACCCGATTCTCATAGCTGTTGAGCGCCAGAACGCGCCCGTCGCACGGATGTCCGACCGCTTCGAGCGCGTCCAGCACGACCTCGGGGGAGAGCTGCGAATAGGGTGCATCGGCATTCATTGGCGCGATTCTACAGGTACGATGGCATCGCTCCGCTCGGAACCCTGCTGTTAGAATGATGTGATGCGACTGCCAAGACCCAAGTCATTGAGCGGATTGATGCTGATCGGTTTCACGATCGTGGCGGCGCCGTTGCTTTTCGCAATCGTGAACGCCGCGGTGCAGATGAATCGCCTATCGAACAGCAGCGAAAAGCTGGTCAAACACGGCATCCAGGGAACGCGCAACAACCAAAGCATGTTCGAGGAAATCGGCGCTCTGGAGCGCACGGCCCGGCTCTACCAGATCATCGGCAATTCGGAGCTGCTCGACGTCTACAAGCGCAACCACGAGCGCTTGACCACGACGGTGGACGAGTTGCTGACGTTGCCGCTCGATGCGCAGTCGCTGGCCGATTCGCGCACGCTGCTGGCGGAAGCGGACCGTCTGTCGCTCGAACTGAAGGCCGCCCCGCCGAATTCGACCCGCATGGCGGAGATCATCAACTCCTTTCCGCACATGTCGGAAGCGGCCTCCAACGTGTCCAATCGCATCAGCGCGCAAATCGACCGTGAATTGACCAGTCTGCAGCTCGCGGCCCAGAAAGCGCAGCAGAAACTCCTATGGCAAACGCTCTTGCTGGTGCCCATAACGCTGGCGGCGGTGGGCTTGTTTACCTATTTGTTCGGCCGGCCCATCCGCGCCATCGACCGCGCGATCAGCGAACTCGGGCGCGGTACTTTCTCCCGACCCATCGCCATCAACGGTCCGGCCGATTTGGAACGCCTGGCCACGCAGCTCGAGTGGCTGCGGGGCAGATTGTTGGAATTGGCCCAGGAGAAAAACAGATTCCTGAGACACATGTCGCATGAATTAAAGACCCCGCTGGCGAATATTCGCGAGGGTACCGAACTCCTGATGGATGGAGCGGTCGGTGAGCTGCAGAGCGCCCAACGCGAGGTAACTGCGATATTGCGTGAGAATGGAATGAAGCTACAAAGGCTCATCGAAAATTTGCTGTCGTTCAGCGCCTGGCAGGCCAAGAGCGTCGGCTTGGAGATTACCGAGTTCAAGCTGCGGCCGCTGGTAAAATCCGTCCTCGAACACCAACAGCTCACGCTGGTGGCGCAGCGCGTGCGGCTCGACGTGCAAGTCGAGGATCTGACGCCGCTGGCCGACCGGGCCAAGGTTCGTCTCATCCTCGATAACCTCTTGTCCAATGCCATCAAGTTCACCCCGCGTGGCGGCACGATCTCGATTCACGCTCGCGGCGAACGCGAGCAGCTCATTCTGGACGTCATGGACAGCGGGCCGGGCATACCGGCCGAAGACCGGGCCCGCATATTCGAGGCATTTTATCAGGGGAAAACACCGCAAGGCGGTCACGTGAAAGGGACGGGAATCGGCCTCTCGGTGGTGATCGAATTCGTGAATGCGCATGGCGGAGCCATTGAAATCCTCGAATCGAAGGCCGGGGGCGCCCATTTCAGGGTGCGCCTGCCCCTGCGCCAGACGGCCGGCGTCAAACGCGAAGCTGCTCATGCAGCCTAGCCGCAACCGCTTGCGCTACGCGGCCTGCTTCTTCGCCCTCGGTCTTTGCGGCGGTTGCGGCGTGCTGGGCGGCAGTCAGGCCAACCTCAAGGCCCCACCGCCTGCGCCCGAAAGGCCGCAGCCGGATGTGAGCTCCATCACGCCGGTTCTCGAAATCATGCGCATGCTGGCGGCGGGGGACCCGGCACGCCAGGCCGAAGTGTTTCAGTCGGCCAAGGACGCCGCAGCGCTGTCCCCGACCACGAGCAACAAACTCCGGTACGCGCTGGCATTGGCGACGCCGGGCCACAGCGGCTCCGATCCCGTCGCTGCGCGGCGACAGTTGGCGGAACTGCTGGCTACCCCTGAAACTCTTCTGCCCATGGAGCAGTTATTGGCCACCGTGGAGTTGCGGGAGGTCGATCAGAGATTGATTCTTCAGGAGGAAAACAAGCAACTCCGAGACGAAGCGCCCCGCGAATCGCGCGAGAAGCTGCTGGCGATGAATCGTCGCTTGTCGGCGGAGACGGACGAAAATGCGCGATTGCGCAAAGCCTTGGATGAGGCTCAAGCGAAGCTTGAGGCGGTCACGCACATCGAGCGATCGATCAACGATCGCGGAACGAACGGATCGCATACGCCCTAGTTACGCACACGCCCTTGGTAGGCGTAGGCCTGAGGATACGGAGAAGAAGTGAACGCCTATTCGATCGCCGCAACCACCCCCCTTGCATACGGACTCCAGCCGGGCTCGAGAGACAGCTCGACGCCGCAGAAGCGCAAAGCGCGAATCTTGGTCGTCGACGATGACCCGGGCCTGTTGCGGTTGTTGACCATCCGGCTGCGCGCCGAGAACTACGAAGTGGAAGCCGTGGAGAGTGCCGCCGCGGCGCTCTCCGCCTGCACTCGCTTCCGGCCCGACCTGGTCATCACGGATCTTCGCATGGACCAGATGGACGGGATCGGGCTGCTGAAGGAGCTGCAGAGCCGCTGGCCCGGCCTGCGGGTCATCATCCTCACGGCGCACGGCACCATTCCGGATGCCGTGCACGCAACGCAAAGCGGTGCATTCGGCTTTCTCACCAAACCCGTCGACAAGCAGGATTTGCTCGATCACGTGCAGAAGGCGCTGAAGGTCTCGGGCTTTGCGCACGTCGACGAAGATTGGCGCGCCAACATTGTGACGCGCAATCAATTGATGGAAGACAAGCTCGCACAGGCCAACATGGTGGCGGGTACCGACGCCCGGGTGCTGCTCACGGGCGAAAGCGGCACCGGCAAGGAGTTGCTGGCCCATGCCATCCACGATGCGAGCCCGCGCCGTCACAAGCCGTTCGTCGCGATCAATTGCAGTGCGATGGCGGAGAATCTTCTCGAGTCGGAGCTTTTCGGCCACGAAAAAGGTGCGTTCGCCGGCGCGGTCCGTTCGCAAAAAGGGCTGTTCGAGACCGCCGAGGGCGGCACCCTGCTGCTGGACGAAGTCGGCGACATGCCGCTGCGGCTGCAGGTCAGACTGCTGCGCGTTTTGCAGGAGAATCAGATCCGTCCCGCGGGCGGCGAGGAACCGGTGCCCATCAATGTCCGCGTGATCTCCGCCACCCATCGCGACCTGCATCAGCTGATGGTCGGCGGACAATTTCGCGAGGACCTCTACTACCGTCTCAACGTCGTGCACATCGAGATGCCGGCGCTAGGACGCCGCCGCGAGGACATCCCGCTCCTGGTGGCGCACTTTCTCGAACAGATCGCGAAGGAAACGGGCCAGCGCAAGATCTACGCCCCGGAAGCGGTGGAACTCTTGGCGACGGCCGAATGGCCCGGCAACGTTCGCCAGCTCTATAACGTCGTGCGGCAGAACGTTGCCCTCTCGCATGGCGCCATCATCACCGCCGAACTGGTGCAGCAATCGTTGGGCGGCAGCCCGACCCGGCTACCCTCCTTCGATGAAGCGCGCGATGAATTCACGCGTAGTTATCTCTCGCAAATACTTCAAATCACGGCCGGCAACGTCAGCCAGGCGGCACGCTTGGCGAAACGCAACCGCACCGACTTCTACAAGCTGCTGTCGCGCCATCAATTGCTGCCGGACGATTTCAAGAAGGCTTGAAGAATTCGACCACGCCGTCGGCGACGGATCGCAGCTGTTCTTCGGTCAACTCCGGATAGATGGGCAGCGCCAATGTTTCGCGGGCGGCCCGCTCGGACTCGGGATACGCACCGGGCCGCAGCCCCAGATAGGCAAAACACTCCTGCCGGTCCAGCGGCACGGGATAATAAATCTCGGTACCGATGCCGCGCTCGGCGAGAAATTTTTTGAGAGCATCACGCTGCTGCACTCGGACCACGTATTGATTGAAAATGTGCCGCTGCCCCGCAGCTACCGTCGGCCTGAGCAGCCGCGCTCCCAGGGCCGCCTCCGAGAATGCACGGTCGTAGAACGCCGCATTGCGCTGCCGCGCCTGCGTCCAGCCGTCCAAATACTTCAACTTGACGCGCAGCACCGCCGCTTGCAGCTCATCGATGCGAAAGTTTCCGCCGATGAGTGCATGAAAATATTTCGGCTTGCCGCCATGGACGCGCAGCACGCGCATGCGTTCGGCAAGATCGGCGTCGCGCGTAACGCACAGCCCGGCATCGCCAAAGGCGCCGAGATTCTTGCTCGGAAAGAACGAAAAGCAGCCGATATCGCCGATGGAACCCACGCGCGCACCGTTCCGGTATTCGGTGCCGATCGCCTGCGCTGCATCTTCGATCACCCGGAGGCGGTGTCGCTTGGCGATCTCCATGAGCGGGTCCATGTCCGCGGATTGGCCATACAAGTGGACCGGCATGAGCGCCTTGATCCGGCCGCCGGTCGCACGGTGGATGAGCGCCTCGCCGTCGGCGCGGCATTCATTTTCGAAGAACGTCTGCACAGCGGCCGGCGATATGTTGAACGTGGCGGGATCGATATCGCAGAACACCGGGCGGGCGCCCACGCGTGCAATAGCTCCGGCGGTCGCGAAGAACGTGAACGGCGAAGTCACCACTTCGTCGCCCGGACCGATGCCGAGTGCCATCAAGGCCAAAAGCAAGGCATCCGTGCCCGACGAGACTCCGATGCCGAAGGGCGCCGCGCAATACTGCGCAAGCTCCTCTTCCAGCGCGCGCACGTGCTCGCCGAGGATGAATTGCTGGCTCGCGCAAACCTGCTCGATGAGCGGCATCACTTCCGCACGTATCTGGGCGAACTGCGCCTTAAGATCCAGTAATGGAACGTTTGTCATAGCCCACTAGAATAGCATTAGGCCAGGCGATTTGACTTTTTGCGGCACACTTAGAGATTGGTCACGCATGGGGAAGCGCCAATGGCTGATAATGGCCGCGGGATTTTGTCGCAACCGCGCGGCCGATCAGCAATGTCGACGGACGATGGCCTTCCAATGGATACGAGATGACTCAGCCGGTCCTTGCTAAGCAGAGTTTTTTGATCGCGATCCTGACGGGCGTGCAGGCACTCATGCCCGCGGCAGTCGCAGTCGCCTCGTTGTACGCCACCATCATTCTGTTGGGCGACAAGTTCGATCCGTCTTCGTCGGCCATCGTGATCGTGGCCGTGCTGTGCTTGGTTTTGGTACAGCCGCCGCGCGAAGTGAGTTCTCAGCTCACCTCGGCGCGCGTGTCGGCGGTGGTCGACGTGATATTCCGATGGTTGATGCTGCTGGCCATCCTGCTCGCCATCGGCTACGTCACCAAGTCGCCGCTCCAAGCTTATCCGCGCCGCGTGTTTCTCACCTGGGCCGCGGCCACACCCGTGGGCCTCATTTTGGCGACGCTGGCCATGCAGGAGGTCATGCGTCGATTCCTCATCAACGCCTTCGACAGCCGCAGCGCGATCATCGCCGGCTACAACACCAGCAGCCTGGAACTTGCCCGCCGCCTGAAGAGCAACCCCGGAATGCGGCTCGAAGTGGCCGGCTTCTTCGACGATCGAAGCAGCGATCGGCTGGGCATGGAGCCAGACGCCGAACTCGTCGGCAGCTTGAGCGATCTGGGCACGTACGTGAAGGAACATCGTACCGACGTCATTTTTATCGCGCTGCCGATTCGGCACGTAAAACGGGTGATGAATCTGTTGGACGATCTGCGCGATACCACGGCGTCCATCTACTACGTCCCGGATATTTTCGTCTTCGACCTGATCCAAGCGCGATCCGGCGAGATCCATGGCATTCCGGTCGTGGCCATGTGCGAGACGCCGTTCTATGGATACCGGGGCGTGGCCAAACGGCTGACCGACATCGGCTTGTCCATGCTGATCCTGTTGCTGCTGTTGCCTCTGTTGGCGCTGGTGGCGGTTCTGGTCAAGATGTCCTCGCCGGGGCCCGTCATTTTCAAACAGCGTCGTTATGGCTTGGATGGCCAGGAGATTGCGGTGTACAAGTTTCGCACCATGCGCGTCACCGAGGATGGCACGCACATCCGGCAGGCGTCGCGCACCGACAGCCGGATCACCCCTATCGGCGGCATTTTACGGCGCAGCTCGCTCGATGAACTGCCGCAGCTCATCAACGTTCTGCAGGGGCGGATGAGCCTCGTGGGCCCGCGCCCGCATGCGGTCGCCCACAACGAAGAATACCGCAAGCTCATCAAAGGCTACATGGTCCGGCACAAGGTGTTGCCGGGAATTACGGGACTCGCCCAGGTCAATGGCTGCCGCGGCGAAACCGCCGAACTCAAGGACATGGAAGCGCGCGTCAATTTCGATCTGGATTATCTGCGGCATTGGACGCCGATGCTGGATATCAAGATCATCCTGCTCACCATCGTGAAAGTGTTCAGGGACGACAAGGCTTATTGATGGCGCGGGGCGCCAGGATTTACGGGGTCGAAGCGACCCCGTCCGATATGGTTGGGAGAAAAGAAAGCCCCGGAGGCGCGGGGCGCCAGGATTTACGGGGTCGAAGCGGCCCCAGTCCGGAAGGAGATACCCGTGGTCACGAAGTCCTCATGGAACAAATAGTTCCCGGCCACGGCAAGCGGGCCATCCGCCGCCGTGGGGCGGTCAGGCTCAGCCCACCGATCGCCGGTAAATTTTTCAATCGCGAGGGGTCGTGTTGCGCGCACGGTGAACCCGGCCGCGGCAGCGCCCCACTGGCTCGGTTCGATGTGCAGGTCGTGAAAGTCCAGCCATTCGCCGGTTAGCGGGTATTGGCATTTATAGAAGGCTTCCTTCGCGGAGAAGATCAACGCCGCGGCGGCGGGGCGCTCCAGTTCCGGAAGCGAATCGACCCAGAGCGCCTCGCGCGGGGTGCAGATGGTCGTCCAGAGGTCGGCTCCCACATGCCCGACCACCTCGCAATCGACTCCGACCGCGCTGAGCCGCGTTTTCTCGGCCACCGCTGCGATGCACAAACCTGCGGTGTGCGATATGCTCCCCACGAGCGACGGTGGCCAGATCGGCTGCCGGTCGGGCGCCACCCGCAAGGCAAAGTCGGCGATGCCGAGGGAAGCCATCGCCAATCGTGCGCACAGGCGGCCGGCGCTGAATTCTCGTATGCGTTTGGGCACTGCCCTTCCCACATACTCTGCCTCCACGGGATGGAGCGTCGAGGGGTCGCCCGGCCCGTGCATCTCCACCGCCACCACACCGGCCAAGAATAGGGCTTGCAGACGCGGCGAAACGTACGCGGCATGGGTGGGGAACTGGGATGGACTCGGCACTTTTGCGAAGCGTCTCCGGCCGGCGATGGATAAGCATACCCTGCATGCCTGCGCGGGCGAGCGGTACGAGGTCAGATTCGATATGATGGTTGGGTGGCCTGGGTCGGCGCGCGCGCCGGGCCGCGGCAACGGGGAGGACGAATGGTGACGCAGAGCGCGAAGGTAGCACAGGTCCGCGAACGGCAATTCTCGATTCCCACGGGCGAGGCGTTGCTGCCGCAGAACGGTGAATTCGCGTCCAAATTCAATCGCGCGGATTTCCTGTTCGACCATGGCTTGGCGCACCACCCGCTTTTCGAGCTGCCGGCACTTCTCGGGCTCGCGCACCGCATTCCTAAATACAAAGATTTCGTCTATTGGCAGAACGGGCGCGTCAAGGTGAACGACAGATGGGAGGCGAATCCCGGTCCGCGCCTGTCCCTCGATGAGACCATCGAAGGCATAGCACATAACGACTCGTTGGTGATTCTCAAGCACGCGGAACAGGACGAGATTTACGGGCCCCTGCTGCAGGAGATCCTGCAGCGCATCTTCTCCTTCACCTCGCCCGCCTCCCAGAACGACATCGTATTGGGTGAATCCTTGATTTTCATCAATTCACCGAATCGCACGACCGCCTACCACCTCGATCTCGAATCGAATTTCTTGCTGCAAGTGGCGGGCGAGAAGTTCGTGCGCGTGCATGACTGCGCCGATCGGACCATCACCACGCATGAGGAATTGGAAAATCACTGCGGCGGCAATTACAACGGGGCGATTTTCAAGCCGGCGCGCCAGAACGACGCGCACTATTATCATTTGACCGCGGGACACGGCGTGCATTTTCCGAGCACCGCGCCCCATTGGGTCGAGAACGGCCCGGACGTTTCGGTCTCCATCAACATCAACTTCGATTTGATTTCGGTGCATCGCAGGCTGAAGCGGATCTACTCTTTCAATCGGGTGATGCGCCGCGTGGGGATCCGGCCCGCGCCGCCGGGCACCTCGCGATTCGGCGATGCGTTCAAGGAGCGGGCGGCGGTCGGCGTCGATCTCATGCTCGCCATGGTTCATGGCAAGGTGGTGCCTCCCCCCGACGCGGCACCGGCCTCCTATCCCGTGTGGCGCCCCACGCGGATCAATCCGTCCGCGACACCTCGGTCCTGAACATCAGCGCCATGGCTTCGCACCGTGCGTCCGGCGCCGCGAATTCGAGCCGGTGCATTCACGAGATCTTCGAGGCGCAGGTGGAGCGGACGCCGGACAACCTCGCCGTCGTGCTCGGCAGCCAACGACTCACCTACCGTGAACTCAACCGGCGCGCCAATCAGCTCGCACACTTTCTGCGCAATGAGGGTGTGGGTCCCGACGTCCTCGTCGGAATATGCGTCGATCGCAGCATCGAATTGGTGGTGGGTCTGCTCGGGATATTGAAAGCGGGCGGCACCTATGTGCCCATAGATCCGCAGTACCCGCCCGAGCGCCGCGCCTTCATGCTGCAGGATTCGAAGTCGCCGATCATGCTCACACAGGAGGCTCTGGCGCACGATCTGGCGGCGGCCAACACCAGGATGGTTCTGCTCGACCGGGATTGGCCTACCATCTCTCGCGAAGCCGCGACGAATCCGAGCGCGGGTGCGCAGCCTGAGCATCTCGCGTATGTCATCTATACCTCGGGATCGACCGGCACGCCGAAAGGCACGTTGATTTCCCACCACAACGTCGTGCGGCTGTTCGCGGCTACCCAGCCGTGGTTCGGCTTCACGGAACGCGATGTCTGGACCCTGTTCCACTCGTGCGCGTTCGACTTCTCCGTATGGGAACTGTGGGGAGCATTGTTCTACGGCGGCCGCTTGGTGGTCGTACCTTTCGGCATCAGCCGGACCCCGGATGCCTTTTATCGATTGCTTTGCGACGAAGGCGTTACGGTTCTGAATCAAACGCCATCGGCGTTCCGGCAGTTGATTCGGGCCGAGCAGAACGCCTCGCCTCGAATCGATCTGGCGCTGCGGTACGTCATTTTTGGCGGCGAAGCCTTGGAGCTCAAGTCTTTGCAGCCGTGGTTCGACCGTCATGGCGATACGCATCCGCAGCTCATCAACATGTATGGGATCACCGAGACCACGGTTCACGTGACCTACCGGCCCTTGAGCGCCGCCGACCGGGACGCCGCCAGCGTCATCGGTGTGCCCATTCCCGATTTGCAGGTATATCTGCTGGATGAAGAGCGGCGCCCGGTGCCCACCGGGCAGCCTGGCGAGATCTACGTGGGCGGCGCGGGCGTGGCCCGCGGCTATCTCAACAGGCCGGAGCTGACCGCGCAGAGATTCGTTGCGGATCCCTTTGCGCCGGACGGCGGCGCGCGGTTGTATCGCTCGGGCGACCTTGCGCGCTATCTGCCCGACGGGGATCTGGAATATCTGGGACGGATCGACCAGCAAGTTAAAATTCGCGGCTTCCGCATCGAACTCGGCGAGATCGCGGCGGAACTCAATCGGCACCCCGCCGTCCGCGAGAGTGTGGTGGTGGTGAAAGAAGCACCGCCGGGCGTCGCCACGCCGGGCGTCGCCACGCCGGGCCTCGCCCCGGGCGACGAAAAGCGGTTGATCGCCTATGTCGTAAAACGCCTGGCTGGCGACGGGGGGAACGGTTCCGACGCCGATGTCGACGTTGCGGCCTTGAGACAAATGCTTCGCCGGCGGCTGCCGGAATACATGATACCCGCCGCCTTCGTGTTCATCGATAATCTGCCGCTCACCGTAAACGGCAAATTGGACGTGAACTCACTGCCTCCCGCGGACGTGGCCCCGAGTGCGCCCGCCCCGCTCCCGTTGTTGGAGGGAACGCCGCTGGAACGGAGCATTGCGGGGATTTGGCGCGACGTGCTGCACATTCCCAATCCCGGTCTCGAGCAGAATTTTTTCGACGTGGGCGGAACCTCGATCCACGTGGCGGATGTCCACTCGCGTCTGCAAAAGCTACTGGATCGGCAATTTTCCATTACAGACCTGTTCGCTCATCCGACGATTCGTACCCTCGCCGCCCATCTCGGCGGCGCGGCCAAGGGGCCCGCGTCCGATGCACATCACGTGCGCGCGCGCCGTCAGCGGGAAGCCCTGTTGTCACGGCGCAACGTCCGACATGAAAAAAAGTAGGTTTGGGCTATAGTCGTTCGCGATCGTCCCGAGCAAGAGCGCCCCTTAAGCGCGGTGCCAGGAGACGGCGCTCGTACCGTATTGCCCCCTCTTTGCGGTTGTGAGCGTTGTATCGTGGTCACTGCAACGCATCAACGCCACACTCGGGATGGAAGGGGCGCGTTCCTCGGTTGAGCATCGATTCATTGGGGGCGAGTCGCGGTCGCCCGATGTGGACAGACGTGATTGGATATGTTAAAGGAAGTACTTCGCAATGACTGACCGACCGGATGCCGGTGACGAGGACATACCGCTCGGTGCGGTCGCCATCGTCGGCATGGCCGGCCGGTTTCCCGGGGCCAAGAACATCGATGAATTTTGGCGCAATCTGTGCGCCGGCGTCGACTCGGTTTCCCGCTTCTCCGATGCCGAGCTGGAGGACAGCTTCAGCGCCGAAGTGCGCTCGGCCGACAACTTCATCAAGGCGCGCCCCATTCTGGAGAATGTCGAACTGTTCGACGCGCCGTTTTTCGGGATGCACGCGCGAGAAGCGGAACTCACCGACCCGCAGCACCGGCTGTTCCTGGAATGCTCCTGGGAAGCGCTGGAAGACGCGGGCTGCGATCCCGCTGCCTACTCCGGCGCCATCGGCGTGTTCGCCGGGTCGAGCCCGAACACCTATTTCTTGAACAACGTATGCGGCGATCGACACACGGTCGAAGAGTTCACCAGCAGCTATCAGGTGGGGTGTTATCCCATGCTCCTGGGCGCGGGCGCGGATTTTCTGGCGACGCGCGTGTCTTACAAACTGGATCTCAGAGGACCCAGCCTCACGTTGCAGACAGCCTGCTCGACCTCGCTGCTCGCCGTGGCCAAGGCCTGCCAAAGCCTGCTGCTTTACGAGTCGGACATGGCGCTGGCCGGGGGCGTATCGATCACTTTTCCGCAGAAGCGCGGCTATCAGCATCTGGAAGGCGGGATGGTGTCGGCCGACGGTACTTGCCGGCCCTTCGATGCGGACGCCTCCGGCACCATCTTCGGCAGCGGCGCAGGGGTGGTCGTTCTGAAGCGTTTGGAGGACGCGCTCCGCGAAGGGGATCACGTGTATGCCGTGATACGCGGCAACGGCGTCAATAACGACGGCGCCTCCAAAGTGGGCTTTACCGCTCCCAGCATCGCCGGCCAAGCAGCCGTCATCGAAATGGCGCTGGCCACTGCGGGTATCGATGCCCGCTCGATCTCCTACGTGGAGTGTCACGGCACCGCGACGCCCATGGGGGATCCGATCGAGGTAGCCGGTCTTACCAAGGCGTTCAGAGCGAGCACGGCCGATACACAGTTCTGCGCTCTCGGCTCCGTCAAGAGCAACGTCGGCCACTTGGATGCGGCGGCGGGAGTCACGGGGCTCATCAAGACCGCGCTCGCGCTCGAGCATCGGCAGCTGCCCCCCACCGCTCATTATCGCCGGCCGAATGAGCAGATCGATTTCGCGAGCACGCCATTTTTCGTGAACGACAAACTCAACCCGTGGACTCGAGCATCGGGGCCGCTGCGCGCGGGCGTGAGCGCCTTTGGCGTGGGCGGCACCAACGTACACATCGTTCTCGAGGAAGCGCCGCAGAAGGCGGTCTCCGCCCCTGAAAGCGCCGCCCTCACCGCGGATTGGCAGCTGCTCGTGGTGTCGGCCCGAAGTGCGGCCGCACTCGACTCGGCACGCCGCAATCTGGCGGCGCGGTTGGGCGCCGCCGATGCTCCCTCCCTGGCCGACGTGGCTTATTCATTGCAGACCGGACGCCGTGCGTTCGATCATCGGTTGGCCGTGGTTGCATGCAGCCGCGAGGATGCTATGGCCGGCTTGGACGGAAGCGAACCACGCGCCGTTCAATCCGGTGTGCGCCAGAGCAAGGGCGGCGATGTGGTGTTCATGTTTCCCGGGCAGGGTGCGCAGTACCCCGGCATGGGCCGCGATCTTTACCAACGCGAGGGCGAATTTCGCCGTCGCATCGATGAATGTTCGCAGATCCTGAGACCCTTGATGGGAGAGGATTTACGCGACCTCTTGTATCCCGCCGTCAATTCGGCCGATGCCAAGCAGCGCCTGATGTCGACGGTAGCCGCTCAGCCTGCAATTTTCAGTATCGAGTTTGCGCTCGCCCACTTGTGGATGAGCTGGGGCATCACGCCGCGTGCGTTGATAGGCCACAGCGTAGGCGAATTCGTCGCTGCGGTGATTGCCGGCGTGTTCTCCGTGGAGGACGCTTTGGGATTGGTCGCCACGCGCGGCAGGCTGATGCAAGAGTTGCCGGGCGGGGCCATGCTCGCAGTGCGCCTGCCCGAATCGCAACTCGTGCCGCTGCTGACGCCCGGTCTCGCCATCGCCGCGGTCAATGGTCCGGCACTGTGCGTGGCATCCGGTCCGTTCGGCGAGATAGAAGCCTTCGAGAAGATGCTCGCCGGCCGCGAGGTCGTGCACCGCCGGCTTCATACCTCCCACGCGTTCCACTCGGCGATGATCGATCCGGTGATCGAACCGCTGCGGGCGCACTTGCGCACCGTGCGCTTGTCACCGCCCTCTATTCCCTATGTGTCCTGCGTCACCGGCGACTGGATTCGACCCGAAGAAGCCACATCGCCCGACTATTGGGCGCGTCATGCCCGCGAACCGGTGCGGTTCGCCGACGGCATAGCGAGAATCAGCGAAAACGCCGGTACCGTATTGCTCGAGGTGGGACCCGGAAACGCCTTGTCCACGCTGGCGACTCAGGCCACGCGCGGGCGTGGTGTATCGGTCGTGACATCGATGCAGGACGCAACGCGCGAACGAGACGATCGTAGCTGTTTGCTAGAGTCCTTGGGGCGCCTGTGGATCCACGGCGCAGCACCGGATTGGCAGGCCGTGCAGGGGGCGCCGCGGGCGCGCGTGCGCTTGCCCACCTACCCATTCGAGCGCAGCCGGCATTGGATCGACCCTCCCAAAGTAGCCGCGACGCCCACCGCACCAGCCGCTGTTGCGGCGGTCGCCGAGGCGAGCATTGCCCAAGCACCCGCACTTTCCTTCAAATCGAATCATGATGAGAGCCCGATGCCGAGTACCCCCGTGGACAATCGCATTTCCGACATCAGCGCCGCGATCGCCGACATATTCGAAGAACTCTCCGGAGAGCGGCCAGGTTCAGCCGACGGACAAACGACGTTCTTGGAAATGGGCTACGACTCGCTGTTCTTGACGCAAGTTGCCCAGAAGATCCAATCCCAGATGAAGGTGAAAGTAACTTTTCGGCAACTGCTCGGCGATTTCTCCACGATCCCGACGTTGGCAACGTTTCTTGCGGACAAGACGCCGATGGCCCCGGCGCCCCCCAAGCTCGCGGCGGCATTGCCGTCCACGGGGTTGCCGGCCTCGGCGCAGCGCATGGCGGCTTCGGCGGTGCCGCCCGCGGGCATGGAAGGTATATTCCGCGATCAGCTGCAGGCCATGTCGCAGCTCATCAATCGTCAGTTCGAGATGTTGCAGAGCCTCGGAGCCACCGGCACCGCTGCGGCGCCGGCGATCCCTTCCCTGCCTCAACACGCCGCGCCTCGCCAAGCCGCGGCCGCCGCCGAGGCACCGCCCGCCGGCACTGCTTCGGTACCCGGCGATCCGGGCTCGGCCACGGCGGGGCAACCGTCGCGTTTCGCGGTGTTCGCACCGGTTCAGAAGCCGCCCGCCGCCGTCATCACTGCGGAGCAGTGCCGGCATGTCGAGGCGCTGGTCGCTCGCTACACGAAAAAGACGGCGGGCTCGCAGCGCTTCACGCAAAGCTTCCGGCCGACTCTTGCCGATCCGCGTGCCGCAGCGGGCTTCCGCAGCGAGTGGAAGGACATGGTGTACCCCATCGTGGTCAGTACCGCTGCCGGCTCGAAGCTGGTCGATGTCGATGGCAACGAATACATCGACCTGGTCAACGGTTTCGGTCAAACCGCCCTCGGGCACTCGCCCCCGTTCGTGGTCGAGGCGGTCAAAGCGCAGCTCGACCGAGGTTTCGCCATCGGCCCGCAGGCTGAATTGGCGGGCAAAGTAGCGGCGTTGTTTTGCGAGATGACGGGTAACGAACGCATGACGTTCTGCAATACCGGTTCGGAAGCCGTGATGGCGGCAATGCGCATTGCGCGCACCGTGACCGGCCGGCAGAAGATCGTGATATTCAACGGCGACTATCACGGACAGTTCGACGAAGTCTTGGTCAAGGGCGTACAGCGGCCCGGGGGCGAGCCGCGTTCGGTACCCGTGGCGCCCGGAATTCCAGGCTCCGCCGTCGAGAACATGATCGTGCTCGAGTACGGTTCGCCGGAAACGTTGCAATGGATTCGCGACCATGCCGACGACCTGGCCGCCGTCATCGTTGAACCCGTGCAGAGCCGCCATGCCGATCTGCGGCCTTTCGATTTCTTGCGCAAGGTTCGAGAGATCACCGCGGCGTCGGGTACCGCGTTCGTGATGGACGAAGTGGTCACCGGCTTTCGAGTTCACCCCGGGGGCATGCAGGCGGTGCTCGGCATTCACGCGGACATGGCCACGTACGGCAAAGTGGTCGGCGGCGGCCTCCCCATCGGCGTGCTCGCCGGCAACTCGAAATTCATGGATGCCTTGGACGGCGGCCAGTGGCGCTTCGGCGATGATTCCATACCCGAAGCCGGCGTTACGTTTTTCGCGGGCACGTTCGTCCGGCATCCCCTGGTGCTCGCCGCCGCCTGGGCGGTGCTCAACCATCTCAAGGAGCATGGCCCCGACCTGCAGGAAACCCTCGCCAACAAAACGCAAAATCTGGTCGAGCGCCTGCGCATCCTGTTCAGCGATCACGGCCTGACCAGCCGGATCGAAAGCTATTCGAGCTGGTTCTTCTTCCATCTGCACAACGAAAGCCCGCTCGCGGCGTTGTTGTTCTACCACTTGCGCGAGCGCGGCATCCACATTCAGGACGGCTTTCCGTGCTTCTTGACGACGGCGCATTCGGATGCCGATTTCGAGCAAATCTACACGGCGTTTGCGCAAAGTCTGGCCGAGATGCAGTCGGCCGGCATCGTTGGCGGCACGCACACCGGCGCCGGTTCGACCGCGGCGCACGCCGCGGCACACGAGACGACATCGGGCGCGCTCACCGCTACCGCCCTCGCCACGGCGCCCGCGCGTTCCGCGGCTGCGGAAGATCTCGATGAAACGGCCGGCGCGGTCGTGCCGCTCACGGAGAGCCAGCTCGAGATTTGGCTGGCGGCGCAGCTCGGCGACGCTGCCTCGTGCGCCTTCAACGAGTCGGTGAGTTTACAGATGCGCGGCGAGCTGAATGTTGCCGCCCTGCAATCGGCGATGAACCGCGTCGTCGCGCGCCACGATGCGCTGCGCGCGACGTTCAGCGCGACCGGCGAGGAAATGCGGATTCGGGGCGCCGGCACGGGCGCGGCCGTATTCGACTATCCCTTCACCGACCTCTCCGGCGGAGCCGACGCCTACGCCGACGAGAGCTACGCCAAGCTGCTCGACGCCGATGCACGCACCGCATTCGATCTGGTCAACGGGCCGTGCGTGCGCGGCCACTTGGTCAAGCTCTCGCACCACCGGCATGCCTTCATCCTGACCGCGCATCACATCATTTGCGACGGCTGGTCGCTGAATGTCATCGTGAACGAGATTGCCCACCTCTATGGCGCACTGTGCCGGGGCGAAGAGCCGCAGCTCGCGAAGGCCCTGCCGTTCAGCGTCTACGCGCGCGGCAAGGCGGCGCGCGATCCGTCGGAACTCGGTCCCACCGAGCGCTTCTGGACGAATCAGTTCGAGGAACGGCCAAAATCTCTGGAGTTGCCCACCGATCGCCCGAGGCCCGCCGTCAAGTCGTTCAATGGGGCGAGCCTGTGCCGGCGCATCGATGCCAAGTTCTATCAGTCCGTGAAGAAAGCCGGTGCGCGGCAGGGCAGCACGCTGTTCGTCACCTTGCTGGCGGCGTACCAAGCGCTGATGGGCCGTCTCGCGGACCAGGACGAGGTGGTGGTCGGAGTTCCGACCGCCGGTCAGTCCCTGCTCGAGGACCAGATTCTCGTCGGCCACTGCGTCAACTTTCTTCCCATCCGCGGCAGCTGGCGGCGCGAGACGCGGGTCGGCGAATACCTGTCGGCAACCGCGAAACGAGTGCTCGACGCGTACGAGCATCAGGACTACACGTTCGGAACGCTGGTGCGCAAGCTGGCGCTGCCGCGCGAGCCCGGCCGTCTGCCGCTTGCCGAGATTCAGTTCAACTTGGAACGCTTGGCCGATCGCTTCGAGCTTCCGAAACTGAAGATGGAGGTCACGCCGAACGCCAAGGCCTTCGTCAACTTCGATTTGTTTCTGAACATCGGCGAGTCGTCCGAAGGCTTGCGCATGGACTGCGACTACAATACGGATCTGTTCGATGCGGGCACGATCACGCACTGGCTCGACTGCTATCAGGCATTGCTGGAGGCCATCGTCGCGGACGCGAATCAGCCGCTCTGCGCTGCGCCCTGCCTGCCGGCGCCGGAGCGCAAAGCGTTGCTCTACGGCATCAACGACACGGCCGCCGAGTATCCAAAGGATCGCTGCATCCACGAACTCATCGAACGGCAGGCGAAGGCCACACCGCAGGCCGTAGCTGCAGTGTTCAGGGACCAAAGTTTGAGCTACGAGGCACTCGACCGGCGCGCCAACCAGTTGGCCAATGTCCTGCGCGAGCGCATCAAGGGTCCGGACAAGAGCGGCAAGCTCGTCGGCGTGTGCGTCGAGCGCTCGCTCGACATGTTGGTCGCACTGGTCGCAGTGCTGAAGGCGGGGTGTGCGTACGTGCCGCTCGACCTGCTGCACCCGGCGGCGCGCCTGCGCCACATCTTGGGCGAGGCCGAAGTGGCCGCGCTCATCGCGGACGGCCCTGAAGGCATGGCGCTGGCGGCCGCCGGGATACCGGTGATCGACGTGCGCAGCGACGCCGTGTCGCTTGCGGCGGCCTCCTCCGCAGCGCCCCGGGGCACGGCGACCCCGGAGAGCTTGGCCTACGTCATGTACACGTCCGGCTCGACCGGGCAACCCAAGGGAGTGGAAATTCCGCATCGCGCGGTGGTGAATCTGTTGGCGGCGATGGCACGCAGTCCGGGCCTAACCGCCGGCGACGTGCTGGTGGCGGTGACGACGATCTCCTTCGATATCGCCGGCCTCGAATTATTCCTGCCGCTGATCGTCGGTGCGACGGTGGTCATCGCGGAACGTGACGCCGTGGCCGACGGTTTCAAGCTCGCGCAGCAGATCGAAGCCGTGCGCGCGACCGCCTTGCAGGCCACACCCGCGGGCTGGCGGCTGCTGCTCGAGGCGGGATTCCGCGCACCGCACGGGTTCAAAATGCTCTGCGGCGGCGAAGCACTGCCGCGCGACCTCGCCAACCGGCTGCTCGAGGGCTCAGGCGAATTGTGGAATATGTATGGACCCACCGAAACGACGATCTGGTCTTCATGCACTCGCGTCACCGCGGGCAGCGAACCGATAACGGTAGGCGGGCCAATCGACAACACCCAATTCTACATACTCGATCATCACGATCAGCCCGTGCCGAGCGGAGTGCCAGGCCAGTTGCACATCGGCGGCGACGGCGTCGCTCGGGGGTACTACAAGCGTGCCGCCTTGACGGCCGAGAAATTCCTCGCGAACCCGTTTACACCCGGCCGGATGTACCGCACCGGCGATCTGGCCCGCTGGCTGCCGGACGGTGGCCTGCAAATACTCGGCCGGATCGATCATCAGGTGAAGCTGCGCGGCTTCCGGATCGAACTGGGTGAAATCGAGTCGGTGCTCGTGAAAAAGTGCGGGTTGAGTGCCGCGGCCGTCATTCTGCGGGAAGATGTGCCCGGAACCCCGCGGATAGTGGCGTATTATGTTGAACCGGCGGGAAGTGTTCGTCCTGCGGATGACTTGCACGCGCTTCTCGCCGAAGATATGCCCGAGTACATGATACCGTCGGCATGGGTGCGGTTGGACAGTCTGCCGGTTTCGCCGAACGGTAAACTCGATCGGGCCGCCTTGCCACGGCCCGACACGACGCAGATGGAGAAGACAGAGTTCGTGGCGCCGACGACGGTGACGGAGGTGGCGCTCACGAAGATTTTTGGGGAGGTACTGAATTTGGAAACCGTAAGCGTCACTGCTGACCTGTTGAAACTGGGGGCGGATTCCATTCAACTGTTCCAGATCACGGCTCGAGCGAACCGTGGCGGCATCAAAATGACCGCCAAACAATTGCTGCAGCAACGCAGTGCGCGCGCGCTCGCCGCCGTGGTGGATGCCGGCGCCGGGGACGGGGTGCCGGAAGACAAAGGCACGCCGTTGCCGACCCTGGGACAATTCAAGCGCAATCGACGCGCGGGGTGACCCAACCCGTACCATGTCGAAGCCAGCAAACAAGATTTTCGAGGGTGCAGTGACTTCTCGCCCGGCGGCCGCCGCTCCCCCGGACAGCGCACAGCAGCCTTCGGATGACGTGGCCCCGCTCGAGAGGACGGATTTCCCCTGCTCGATAGCGCAAGAGCGATTTTGGCTGCTGGATCGATTGGACCCCGGCAACGCCTCGTACAATGTGGCGGTCCGATGGCGCCTCGAAGGCCGCGTGGCGACCGATCTGTTGGAACAGGCATGGCTCAAGATCATTGAGCGCCACGAAGTGCTGCGCACCACATTTCACGAAATAGACGGTGCACCGATTCAACGCGTATCGCCGACCGCGCAGTTTCGCCTCAACGAAATCGATCTTTCCACCTTGAGCCCCGACCAGCGGCAGACCGAGGCCGATCGTATCGGCGTCCTCGAGGCCCGTGCGCCTTTCGATGTCGCGACCGGACCGTTGCTTCGCGCCACGCTGGTGCGCTTCTCGCCGACCACCTCCATCATCCTCGTGACTTCGCACCAAATCGTTTCCGATGGATGGTCGATCGGCGTCATGGCGCGCGAGATGGGCACGATCTATCAAGCGCTGCGGCACGGGAAGCCCGTGCCGCTCGAACCGCTGCCGATTCAATATGCGGACTACTCGCTGTGGCACTTGGAGTGGCTGCGCGTGCGCGGCACCGACGCCGAGACGGCGTACTGGACCAAACAGCTTGCCGGTGTGAAGCCCTTCAAGGTCATCCCGGATCGATTGCGGCCGAGCGTGCCGACGACCAACGGCGCCATCGTGTCGCGGTTGCTGCCGCGCAATCTCACCAATCGCGCCCAGGCCTTGACGGCCGAGCGGGGTGCAACCCTGTTCGCGGCCGCGCTCGCCTCGCTGTGCGCCACCCTGGCGCGCTATACCAATGAAACCGAAGTGGTCCTCGGCACGCAGGTGTCGGACCGGGACCAAGTCGAACTCGAGCCCATGATCGGGCAATTCGTCAATTCCTTGGTATTGCGCAATGACTTGACCGGCGATCCGCGCTTTGCCGAACTCATCATTCGAATCCGCGACACCGTGGCACTGGCGCTCGAATATCGCCACATTCCCATCGAGCGGTTGCTGGGCATGATCAAGGGCGAACGCAGTCACGCCAACAGCCCGCCGATTTCCGTCAATTTCATCTTCCAGAAAACGTTCATTCAGAACGCCAGCTACGGCGATTTCGATTTGATCGACATGCCGTCATTGCCGGCGGGCGCCATCTACGATCTGAACTTCTTCATGGTCGAGCGGCCCGATGGATGGCGTTTCTCTTGCCAATTCAATACCGACCAATTCGAGAGCGCCACTGCCGAGCGGCTCCTCGCCTATGTCCAGAACGCCATGGAAAGCGGCGTTGCGGAGCCCACGCGCCGCGTTTCCGAACTCACCATCGGCGCCGCCGGCGAGGCCCGGGCGCTGCTCGACAAATTGAACGACACGCGCACGTTGTATCCGCGCGACTTGAGTCTGGCCAAGCTGTTCGAAGTCCAGGCGCTGCGTTCCCCGGACGCAATTGCCTTGGTGTGCGGCGATCGACAACTCAGTTATGGCGGATTGAGCGCATCCGCCAATCGAGTTGCCGCCTACTTGAGGCAACAAGGCGTGACTGCCGGTGCGCGCGTCGCGCTGTGCCTGACGCCTTCGCTCGAACTGCCGGCGTGCATACTGGGAATCATCAAGGCGGGTGGCGCCTACGTGGTATTGGATCCGAACGAGCCGGCGGCGCGGCACGTGGAAGCCATCGCGGTCTGCGGCGTTACGGTCATCATCGGCCAGGACTATCGCTTCCGGGCACTGCACGATTCCGTGCGCATCTTGGAGGCGGACGACGCACTCGCCTCCGGCGACGAAGCTCCCCGCAGCCTCGGCGGTCCGCTCCCCGATGCCGATTCCGTGGCCTGCTTCATCGTGACCTCCGGCGACCGTGAGAGGGCCGGCACCGCGGGACTTTCGCATCGAAGTATCTCGAATCTCGTCTATTCGCTCGCCAAGCGCCCCGGCGTCAGCGACCGCGACATCGTCGTCGCGGTAGCTCCCCTCACGACGGATCGTTCGGCCGTCGAGATGTTCCTGCCGCTGCTCACCGGCGCTCGCCTGGTCATCGCCAGCGAACGGGAGCTGAAAACCGGCCGGTCGCTGCTCAATCTGTTACTGCGCAGCGGCGCCACCATACTGTACGGCGCCGCGCACGTTTGGCAGGGTTTGCTGAAGGCAGGCTGGCTCGGCTATCCCGCGCTGAAGATGCTCTGCAGCGCGTCGGAATTGGAGTTGGGGCTGCTCGATCAGCTGAGCGGGATGAGCGGCGAACTGTGGGCGCTGTACGGCCATCCCGAGACGACGGTCTGGTCCGCCGTGGAACATCTCAAGCCCAAGGGATCCGCCACGGTGGTCGGAATGCCCATCGCCAATACCTCGCTGTACGTACTCGATCGGACGCGCCAGCTTGCGCCGGTCGGCGGGACCGGCGAGTTATTCATCGGAGGCGACGGTCTCTCATGTCATTGCCGGCCCCCGGTGAGCCGCCTTGCCAGCATCGCAGGCGCGCAGCTCTACCCCACCGGCGACACGGCGCGCTTGCGGACGGACGGGCAAATCGAATATCTGGGGCGGCCGGATCATCGGTTCATACACGCCGGCCGACAAATCGACCCGGCAGAAATCGAACGCACCTTGTTGCGCCATGCCGAGGTCGGCGATGCGGTAGTGACTTATTCGAGCGGCGCTTCGGGCACCGGAGTTCTAACCGCCTATGTGGTCCCGGCGCGGCCGCAAAGCGAGGGACCCCCCCAGCTGATCGACGCCGTGCACAAGTACCTCGATGAGAGCTTGCCCGAGTACCTCAACCCGGCCACGGTGCTCGTACGCGACGCCTTGCCGCGTTCAGCGGACGGCACGGTCGACCATGCCGCACTACGCGCTGTGCGCTCGCCGCAGGCTCGCGGCCTCCCCTCCGACCCACCGGCGGGCGACATCGAACGGCGACTCGCGGATATTTGGAAGGTCATGCTGGGTGTCGAGTCGGTCGCCGCCACCGATAATTTCTTCGAATTGGGGGGTCATTCCCTGCTCGCGGCACGCATGCTCACGCAGGTCGAGCGGTCCTTCGGACGGCGCATCAAGTTGGCAACGCTATTTCTCGCGCCGACCTTGCACGCTTTTGCGAATATGCTGGCGCAAAACGATTTGCGCGAGTTCGATTTCCGCCAAGTAGTCAAAATTCAGCCGCTCGGGGCGAAGCGGCCGTTGATCGTGATCAACAACACCGGCATTTATTACGGCTTGGCCAAGAACTTGGGTCCCGAGCAGCCGGTGTATTCATTGCAGTTGTTCGATCCGTCGGTGAGCGAATCTGAGCTGCCGGAAACCCTCGAGGACATCGCTGCGGGCTATGTGGGGCTCATACGGCGCGTGCAGCCTCAGGGCCCCTATGACTTGGTGGGCTGGTGCGTGGCGGGCGCGCTGTCCTTTGAAATTGCACGGCAGCTGGCGGAGGACAAGCAACAGGTTGCGCATTTGTTCCTCATCGATTCTTGGGTGCCAGGTTATTTCAAACGTCTGCCCAAACTGCGTGCGCTGGTCGGCAGCTATTCGTTGCGCGCGCAATTGATCTTGGCGGATCTGCGCCGCGTTCTGTCGAGCGAAAAGTCGCTGCGCGCCTTCATCACGCAGCGCACACTGTTCAAGAAAGCGGAAAGCCTGGTCTTGCGGTTGCGCGGCATGGGGCCGGCGATCGTCCGAGTGGAACAGCCGTCCGCCGAAACGTATGACCAATGGCTCCTCGCCTACTTACAGCGCGTCACGGCGCGCTATACGCCGAAGCCCTATCACGGAAAGGTCACGCTGCTGCGAAGCCGCTTGGAGCCTTCCGGTTGGTTTTTCCGAGAAGACGCCGGCTGGAGCGATTTCATAAGCTCGGGCGTCGATGTTCTATTCGTCGACGGCAATCACTTTACGATGTTCCAGGAACCCGGTTCACATCAGATGGCGGCGCATATCGCCGCGGCATTGGAGTCCACCGGGAATCAGCCGATCACGCCGTCAGGCACGACCCGGTAGTAGATTGACGAGATCCCTGACCACCGCGGGCATGGTGAGCTTGACCATCAGCGTATAGACGCCGGCTCCGGCGAGGATCAAGATGGGCAGCGCAGCTGCATCCCTCAGCAACGGCTCGAGAGCGAGCCGCAGCAGCCACACGCAAGCTCCCATGGTGAGACTCGCCGCCAGCGCCGGCGCTTGCGATGCCATCACGGCGGAGGCCGGAATCGCGCAGTAGCGCCGTAACAGCCCGACGGACAACGGCAGCATGGCGAATGGCCGAGCGGCAATTCCGATCGACGCGGCGACCAGACCGAAGGGTGCGCAAGCAACCACTGCGATCAAGGTCATCACGGTCTGCGTGACGGATACGACCGCCTCCTGTTTTTGGCGATTCATGGCGAGGAGTACCGCACCTCCCATGTATTGCGTAACCAGCGCGACGCTAGTCAGCAGCATGCACTGCGCGGGAACGATGGCCCCCAGCCACCGGGGGTCGAGCCACACATGGAACAGGGTCGGGACGATCGCCGCTCCGCCCACGCAGAGCGGGAAACAGAACAGGGTAAGAAAGGTCAACGTCCGGCGCAAAGCCGCCTCGAGGCCGGCAGGATCCAGGGCGAATTCCCGCAATTCAACCCGGGCCACCGCATATCGCGGCACCACCGCCACTTCCATCAAGAGGTCGCCCAGACGTGCGGCAAGGCTGAAAAGCCCCAGATCGGTCGAGCCCCAGTACAGGCCCAGCATGACGCGCGGAATTTGGTTGCAGCTCCAGGTCAGGGAACGCGAGATCATCGTGGGCAGCGCGAAATGCGTCAATTCCCGGAAGTGTCGGGGCGAAAATGCCATGCCGAATTTCAACGGCACCATGTACCAAAGCACCACCGATGCGACCACGCGGACGGTAAGAGCCTGCCAAACCAGCGCCCAGACTCCCGCTCCTGCCAGGGTCAGCACCAATCCCACCAACCCGCCGAGGAGGGTGCAGCCGATGGAGCGCACCGCCAGCGGCTGAAACTGCATGTCGCGCTTGGTGGCCGCGGTGGGCGCGGCGGCGAATGCGCTGATGGCGGGAAGGACCGCCATCCAGCGCAACAGGGCGGTCAGTTCGGGATCGCCGAACCAAGCGGCGATGCGCTGCGCTCCCGCAAACACGCCGACCCCGATGACCACCGACAGAAACACGTTGGCCGCCGTCATGGTGTGGAAATGCGCGGCCTCGATTTCCCGAATGGATATCAACGATTCGGCGGCCGCGTCACCGGGAACGCTCTCGCAAAATCCCACGAAAACCATGACGATGGAGATGAGGCCGAAGGCCTTCGGGCCGAGCAACGGAGCCTGGATCGCAAACAACGAGAGCGCGAAAATCTGCGAAAAGATCGTTTTTGTCGTCAACCAGGAAGTTGGCGATAATCGCGGGAGAATTTTCACTGGGCGGTTAGCGCAAACAACTATGGGGCTGCGATGGTGCCAGCTTTGCGCCGACAGTGCGGTACTGTCGATCAATCGACGCCCCCTGGCGGGTACCGGTAGTACTATATTCGAGGTCAGCCTGCGTTTTTACGACCAGTGTTGCATTATGTTAACAAGTTGCTCAGGGTGCAGAAGTGCTGACTCCATGGCCATTTCCTATTAGCCGCCACGTGTTATGGCGGTGCGTGCTCGCTGTGACGGTCGCCGCCGTCCTAGTCCTGGTGCTGGGCGGTGTCCGCAGCGCCGCGGCGGCCGATAACTCGCCACCGCAGGCGGCGAAACCCGGCGCTGCGGCCCCCGGCGGGGCGGCGCCCTTGCTGCAATTGGGGCCCGGCGACAGCGTGAGCATCCAGGTCTATGGCCAACCGGATTTGAGCACCACGGTCTATGTGGCCGACGACGGGACGGTGTCGGTCCCGCTGGCGGGTAATGTCCCCGTGTCCGGCCTATCGCCGTCGCAGGCCAGTTCACGCATCGAAAGCGCGTTGAAAACGGGGAAAATTCTGGTCGAACCGCATGTGACGCTCACCGTCACGCAATCGCGCAGCCAGCGAGTCTCGGTCCTTGGCCAAGTCGGCACACCGGGCCGTTATCCGGTGGAATCGAACACGTCCATTTTCGATCTTCTCGCTCAAGCCGGCGGCATCACCGCGAACGGCTCGGATGTCGTTTACATCATCCGCCAGGAGAAAGACGGCAAGGAGGTTCGCTATGCGGTCGATTTGAAGGGTATGGCGGGCGGCAGCGCGGCCCTACCCTCGGCCACGCTGCGGGGCGGCGATTCCGTGTTCGTGCCCAACGCCGAACAGTTTTCCATTTTCGGCGAGGTAGCGACGCCGGGCCGATATCGCGTCGAGCCCGGCATGACGGTAATCGAGGCCATCGCCAAAGCAGGCGGCATTACCCAGCGCGGCAGCCAACGGCGGGTCGAGATCAAGCGCAAGCTGGCGGACGGTTCCTATACGAACGTGAAGGCCAAGATCAGCGACCCGGTGCAGCCGAACGACGTGATCCAAGTGAAGGAGAGCATTTTTTGAGGTCGCATAGAAATCTGCCCGTATTGGCGGTCGCGAAGTCCACGCCCGCGATCTATACCGCAAGCAGCGAGGCGCCGCCGCTGCAGGGTTTCGCGAGCCCGGGGCTGTCGCTGCAACAAGTCTTTTCCATCTTGCGCGCCTATCGGCTGCAGACGCTGATGATCATCGTGGCCGTATCGGTGGTCATGGCCGGCATTATCAAGGCGATGCCGAAAACGTATACCGCGACGGCCACCGTGATGTTCAATCCGGAAGGCAACGATCCTTTGGCGGGCAACCAGGGCTCGTCCACCCCGATGTTCAATTACATGTCGACCGAATCGCAGCTCATGCTGAGCCCCGAAGTTCTGCTGGCCGTGATCGACAAGCTGAAGTTGACCCAGGACGAGAACTACGCGGCAGGCTATGCGGGCGACGGCAGCGGACTTCGCGACTGGGTCAGAGAGAATCTCGTGAAAGGCCTGGACATCCAGCTCGGCGCGTTCGGCAGCCAGTTGATCTACGTCAACGCATCGGCCCGCACTCCCCTGCTCGCTGCACAGATCGCCAATACGTTGACCGATGTGTATCTGGACCAGCAGCATCGCCGCATGTCGGGCCCGGCAAGCGAGCGCGCCAAGCGATACGTGGCGGAACTGGCCGAACTCAAGGACAAGGTGCGCATCGCGCAGGATCAGGTCAACGCCTTCCGGCAGCGCACGGGCGTGACCGATACCACCCAGAAAAATATCAGCACTCAACAGACGCTGCTGGCCACTCTGGAGGCGAGTCTGCAAGACGCTCAGAACGCGCGCCGCGCGGCGGAAGTCAAAGCGGCGGCGGAGCGCAATGCCAGCTCGATTGCGGGCTCCGCGGTGGTGCAGAACCTCAAAGCATTGCTGAACACTCAACAAATGCAATTGGCGCAGTTGCGCACGGTGTATGGCGCGGAACATCCCAAAGTGCGGGAGCTCGACAACCAGATCCGTGCGACGCAGCATACCTTGAACACGGAGCTGCAAAACGCCAGTTCGACGAACTCCTCGGATTTGATCGCCGCGCAGCAGATGGAAGCGAAAATGCGCGCTGCGGTCGAGGAACAACGTGCCAAGGTGCTGGGCGTCAACAAAGTGGAGGGCGAAGGATCGAAATTCGAACTCGAACTGGAATCCGCACAGTCGGTGTACAAGCGGGCGCTCGACGCCTATGACACCATCATGCTGGGCTCGGGCGGGCATGTGGCCAATATCAGCGTGGTCAGCGCCGCCGTCCCGCCGCAGAAATCGGCCAAGCCAAACAAAATGAAGCTGCTCATGCTCGGCGTACTGGCCGGTATCGCGGCCGGCGTCGCTCTGCCCCTTGCGTACGAATTGCTGCTCGATCGCCGCATCCGTTGCCGCGACGATTTCGAGCGCGATTTCGATCTGCCCGTTCTGATGGAATTCGACCGTATCAAACCTCTGCGCAGTGCCGTATGAATTCACCCTCGCCCACCGATCAGGATCCCCTCGAAGCTACCGACGTGGATCTGAACGCGACGCTCGCCGCCGAATTGGGGCTTTCGGATCCCATGATCGAAAAGATCCACGAGGTCATGGAATCGCTGGGAATCTCGTTCGTCGATGCCGCCGGTCGATTGGGCATCTTGCAGCCGGAAACCATCGAGCGAGCGCTCGCGAAGATCAGTCAGGCGCGCCCGCCCGAGGATGAGGGCATGATCGAAACCGCGATCCGGCGCATCTCCACCGATCGGCGCGTCGTGCTGCGCCAGGGAGAGCGCGTCTCCCCCAGCCTGAACTTGATTCTCGCGCACGACCAGGACAATCCGCGCAGCGAAAGAATACGGGCGCTGCGCACCGAACTGTTGCTACTCCATGAAAGCGGCCGCGGCGCCAACATGGTAGCCGTTCTCAGCGCCGAGCCCGGCGAAGGCCGGTCGCAGTTATGCGCCGAGCTGGCGATTTCGTTCGCACAACTCGGGCGGCGCACGCTGCTGGTCGATACCGACATGCGCAAACCTCATCAGCACGTGCTGTTCGGCTCGCCGAATCTTCATGGGTTGTCGCAAGCCATCGCCCGGCGCGAACGGCCTTACTTTCATCCCGTCGAGGGGCTGCAGTTCATGAACCTATTGACGGCTGGGCCAATTCCGCCGAACCCTTTGGAACTGCTCTCGGATGGCCGCTTCAGCAACTTGCTCACCGAGTGGCGCAACTCGTACGAATTCGTCGTGCTCGACACGCCGCCGGTGGGGCAGTGCGCCGACGGGCTGGCGGTCGCCACGCTGGCGGCAAACGCGCTGGTGTTGAGCCGCGCCCAGCATACGTCGTACAAGAGCATGCGTGCGCTATTGCGCCGACTGGCCAGCACCCACTCGAGACTCCTGGGAGCCGTGGTCAATCATTTTTGACGGCGCCTCCGTGACTCCCACCTCCCAGCATCCCCCGGGCACCGTGACCCTGTGTGTCGCGACCTATCGACGCTCGGATCGATTGGCCCTGCTGCTCGAGGATTTGATGCGGCAATCGCGGCTCCCCGACGAAGTGGTCATCGTAGACAACGACGACGCCGAGAGTGCGCGTGAGCTGGTGGAGCGACGCCTCGCTCCGAGTGCACCGTTTCGCATGCGCTACGCCGTCCAACCGCAGAAGAACATATCGTTGACGCGGAACAAGACCGTGGCGCTTGCCGCAGGCGACTGGCTGGCTTTCGTCGATGATGATGAACGGGCACCGGTGAACTGGCTCGAGCAGCTCCTCGACGCGGCGGCGCGCTTCGACGCCGATGGAGTGTTGGGCCCCGTGGATCCGGTCGTCCCCGTGAACGCGCCTGCATGGATCCGGCGGGGCCGCTTCTATGAATTTCCCCGAATGACCACCGGATCGGTGGTGCCCCCCAATCGTTTGCGGCTGGGTAACGCCCTGTTTCGTGCATCCTGGCTCCGCGGCGCGCGGGGTCCCTTCGATCCGGCCTATGGACTGACCGGCGGGGAAGACGGCGATCTGCTCTCGCGCTTGGCGCAACAAGGCGCCCGGATCGTCTGGTGCGACGAAGCGCTCGTCCACGAACCGGTAGAGGCTTCGCGTCTTTCGCTGCACTGGCTGTTGCGCCGAGCCCTGAGCGGCGGCCAGGATTTCGCACAGCACGCGCTCGCCGGGCGGTATGGTTCCATGTCGAGGCTGTCGCGGGTGAATTTTTTTGCGCTGGCGCTGGTCCAAGCGCTGGCCGCTGCCGCCTGCGCACTCGTGTCATGGCCTCTGGGGCGTCACCATGCAGCGCGCTGGCTGACCAAATTATGGGCAAACGTAGGCAAGATGTCCGTCTTTTGGGGCTGGCGATATCGCGAGTACGCCTGACCACGAGCACGCCTGGCCGACATGAAACTCTTCCTCAACCTCGTTCTATTGCAACTGGCGCTGCCCGCGATGTTCGCCGGCCTCTATTTGCTGTCGTGCACGTTGTTGTCCGCACGGCCGCGGCGCAGCGCGCGCTCGCAGCGGCAGCTACGCTTCGACGTCGTGGTGCCCGCTCACAACGAAGAGGCGGGAATCGCGCGCACGGTAGAGAATTTGCTGCGGCTCGATTGGCCTCAGGAACGCTTTCGCGTGATGGTGATTGCGGACAATTGCACCGATCCGACCGCGAGCATCGCACGCAGCGCGGGTGCCGAAGTTCTGGAACGATGCTCGGAAAGCGACCGCGGCAAGGGCTACGCTCTCGCGTACGCCTTCGAACAGAGCCGCGCCAAAGGCTGGGCCGATGCCGTCGTGATCGTGGACGCGGATGCGGAAGCGTCGGGCAATCTGCTCGAGGCGTTCGCGGCCCGAATCGAGCGCGGCGCTCACGCCGTTCAGGCGCACTACGGCGTATTGAATCCCTGGGCATCTTGGCGCACCAGGCTCATAACCATCGCGAAAGCCTCATTCCATATCGTCCGCTCGCGCGCCCGCGAACGTCTTGGGGTCTCGTGCGGCGTGCGCGGCAACGGCTGGTGCGTTACGCATGCGCTCCTGCGCCAAGTGCCTTACCGGGCATTCTCCCTGACGGAAGACCTCGAATACGGAATCGATATCGGCATGGCCGGCTTCCGCGTCGAGTATGCCGACGAAGCCCATTGCAATGCCGACATGGTGTCCGGTGCACAGGCAGCGGGCAAGCAACGCCAGCGCTGGGAGGCGGGGCGCTTTCAACTGGTACAAACGAAAACACTGCCGCTGTTGATCGCGGCAATCCGCCGTCGCAGTCTGGTCTGTTTGGATCTCGCGCTCGATCTCCTGGTATTGCCGCTGTCCTACGTGGTCCTCGACATCGTTGCATTGCTCGTTCTCGCCGGACTCGCGAGCTGGTGGCATCTATTGTTATGGCCCGCGGTGTGGTACGGGATCGGGATGGGATGCACTGCGTGCGTATTCCTGTACGTCATGCGCGGCTGGCGCCTCAGCGGCATCGGCGCCCAGGGCCTGCTCGATTTGGCAAAAGCGCCGGGCTTCTTGATATGGAAGGTCCTGTTGATGCTGAGGCGCAAGGATCCTGCGGAGTGGATCCGCACCGACCGCGAAAAGCACTAGAAGTCCGCGGTGGGTGAGCGCCGCAGGGCGCGCCCGCGATGCGGATTCTCGACGACCGTCGCCATTTCGAGACATTGCGGGACTTTTCGATAGAGCGTAAAAAAGCGGCTCGTTGGCATCATGCTCAACGCAACGGCCCTCGGCACGACGGTAACCCATCCGCGTTCGACGGCGTCCTCGAATGACCAGACCCGTCGAGCAGGATCCATGTTTCCACGCCTTCTGTTTCTTTCGATCATTGCTATTGCCGCTTCTGGCCACGCGGCCAACTCGCCGGCCCAGACCCTCGATACCGCGGCCGCAAGCACGGCATCGCACGGTTCCGTCATGGGGCAAATCGCGGCCTCGCGCCTGCTCTCGCGGGGGACCTTCGGCCCCTCGTTGGAAGCCATCGATGCCGCGGCGGTTCAATCCTACGATGGATGGTTTGCCGCGCAGATGGCCGCACGCCCCAGTCTCCTATCCCCGTCCGTGCCGAACGATCAAGTAGCCTGGTACCCGATCTGGATGACCAATGCCGTCAAAGGGCCGGACCAGCTGCGGCAACGGATTGCCTTCGGTCTGTCCGAGATTTTCGTGGTATCGGAGAACGGCGGGCCGCTGGCCTATATGAATAGGGCGCTTGCCGGCTATTACGATATCTTGGCCACCGGCGCTTTTACGAATTACCGCACTCTCATCGAGCGAATCACCCTGTCCGTGCAGATGGGCCGGTATCTATCGATGTTCCGCAGCGACAAGGCGAATCCGGCGCTGAATACTCACGCCGACGAGAATTATGCGCGCGAAATCATGCAGTTGTTCAGCATCGGATTGGCCGAGTTGAACCTCGACGGCACCGTCAAAACCGATTCGTCCGGCAGTCCGAAGCCCACTTTCAGTCAGTCGGACGTCGAAGCATTGGCGCGCGTCTTCACGGGCTGGGCGTCGGCTCCGGCCGGCAATTCTTTGGGCGAGGCATCGTGGCAATACGACATGGACTATTCGCGCCCGATGGTCGCCTATGCCGAGCATCATGACACCGGCTCGAAATCGTTTCTCGGGGTGACCATTGCGGCGGGCGGCACACCCGCCACGGACTTGAAGACGGCGTTGGACACGATTTTCAACCATCCCAATGTCGGGCCCTTCATCGGCAAGCAGCTCATTCAAAGGTTGGTGACCAGCAATCCGAGCAAGGCTTATGTATCTCGCGTCGCGTCCGTATTCAACAACGATGGCCGCGGCGTGCGCGGCGACCTTGCGGCCGTCGTCAAAGCCATTCTCACCGATCCCGAGGCGACCTCCGTAAGCGCGGCCGCCGCCGCGAGCGAGGGAAAATTACGAGAACCGCTGCTGCGGCTCACTCACCTGTGGCGTGCGTTCGATGCCGCCGATTCCGGCGGCAAAGTTGCCGCTCCGCTGGTACTCCAAGACAGTTTGGACACCTTCGCCGAAGCACCTTTGCAGTCGCCGTCCGTGTTCAATTTTTTCAGTCCCTTCTATCAACGCGCGGGCGCGCTCAGCGCGGCCGGATTGGTGGTGCCCGAATTTCAAATAACCAATGAAAACACGCTGATACTGGCGGACAACCAGAATTTGACCCAAGCCTACGAATTCATCGATAGCCGCGGCAGCAAGCATGCCGGCTATCAAGGCTACAGCGAGGTCGGAGCGCTGAACGGAGCCAGCGTGTTGCTGAGAACGTCGAAGTGGGAAGGGTTCGCCGCAACACCCGCCGCGCTCATCGAAAAACTCAACCTCGTGCTGATGCAAGGACAAATGCCGGGCGCCATGCAGAACGCCCTCATCAGCTACGTGGCCGGCATTCCGGCGGACACACCCTGGAGTCGCGTGGTGGAAGCCGCCGAACTCGTCATCGATTCGCCGCAGTACGCGATACAGCGGTAAGGGGGACACATGACCAAGAATTTATCGCGGCGAAACTTCGTGCACATGAGTGTCGGCGCCCTGGCTTCGACGGCCGCGCTCGGCACATTCGGCGGGCTTGGAAAGGCGCTGGCTGCCACCGCGGATACCAGCGGTTACAAGGCGTTGGTCTGCGTGTTCTTGTATGGCGGCAACAGTTCCTTCAACTGGGTGGTCCCGACTTCCAACGCCAAATACGAGGAGTATCGCAAGGCGCGATCGAGCCTCGCCCTCGCGCAGAATTCCCTGCTCCCGCTCAACGGCACCGCGGGCGACGGCCATTCCTACGGCCTGCACCCGAATTGCACGGAGCTGCAGCACCTGTTCAACACGGACAAAGCCGCCGTCATTTGCAACGTCGGCACTCTCGTGCGGCCGGTTACGCGCGTGCAGGCCAGGGGCGGTTCGATCGAACTGCCTCCGCAATTGTTTTCGCATATAGATCAGCAAACTCAATGGATGACGAGCTTTGCGCAGTCTCCCGAACGCTATGGCTGGGCGGGCCGGGTTGCCGACCTGTATGCAAGCCAAGGCGCGACCGCCAACCTCGCGTTCAACATCGATGTGGGCGGGGTCAACTACTGGCAGGAAGGCCGGACGAGCATTCCGTACGTATTGGGGGCGAACGGTGCGCCCGCGCTGTTCGTCACGGCGGACTCGCGGTATCGCAATGGCCTGCGCCAAAGAGCGGCCCAGACCATTCTGGATCAGGCCGCGAAAGATCCGAACAAACTGGTCCAGCAGTTGGCCGGCATTGAACGCAACGCAGCCGACAAGGAAAGTTTCATCAACGCCGCCTTCAGTGCCGCGGGTGATTTGCGGACCCCCTTCCCGGTCATACCCGGCGACGGCGGCTTCGGCGCACAGCTGCACGAAGTGGCACGCTGTATCAAGGCGCATTCGCACATCGGCGATGCACGGCAAATGTTCTTCGTACAGCTGAGCGGCTTCGATACGCATAACGCAGAATTGGCCACGCACGGAAGCCTGATGAAAATCCTCAGCGAGAATTTGAACACATTCTACAAGGCATTGGGCGAAATCGGCATGCAGAACGAGGTGACCACATTCACCGCATCGGACTTTGGCCGTACCCTGGGCGCCAATACCGATGGCTCGGACCACGCGTGGGGCGGGCATTCCCTGGTCCTCGGCGGTGCGGTACGCGGCGGCAAGTATTACGGGACGATGCCCAGCCTCGTCATCAACGGCGAAAGCGACATCGGCAATGGCCGCATCATACCCACCACGTCCACCGATCAGTACATGGGAACGCTTGCTCGGTGGTTCGGCGTCGGCGACTCGTCCCTCGATGCCGTGTTTCCGAACTTGGCTAATTTCAAGGAACGAAATCTCGGATTTCTGGGCTGACGAGGCCGCACGGCGCCCCGGCCTGCGCGCTGCTCCATCTGCCGTCGGAATGCGTGCTAAATTGACGATCGTGTCATGGCAGGCGAAGATGATGGGATATATGCTTGCTGATGCAGCATTTTGCACCCCATCCTTCGCGCGGCGGCCGAGCACAAACCTCTTGCTTGACATCAAACCACATCGCACGCGCGGGATATTCGACCAAAGACCCGTAGAGTGACCACTCGCCCCGCGGCCCGAGGCCGGCTGTTCAAGCAGTTCTCCACGACCGTCGTCGATCAGGTGATGCTCTCGGGCGCCAACTTTTTGGTGGGGTTCTTGTTGATCCGCAGAACCAGCGACTTCGACTACGGTATGTTCGTCCTCGTCCAGTCAGGCATCGCGCTGCTGATCTCCGCGCAGACGGCCTGGTTGTCCAGCCCCTTGGCGGTGATCGGACCGACCAAGCCGCCGGACGTCAGACGCAGCATGATCGGGGCGATCGAGGCCAGCCAAAGGCGCTGGCTGAAGCGAATCGCCGCGATATCCTTCCTCGCACCGCTGATAGGCTATTTTTCCGGCAGTTGGACCGGTTTGCAGTCCGCCGTCGTGGCCATCGGAATCTTGGCCTGCTGGGCTGCTCTGCAACGCGAGTATTTACGGGGCATCCTGCTCATTTACGCGCGGCCTCATTCGATGCTGCGCGCCGATCTGGTGTACGTGGGCATCCTGCTGGCCGGTGCCGTGATCGCAGCCTACGGACCCAAGCCGGCCGTCCTGTGGGCCGTCGCCGCCCTGGTCGCGGCGGCCGTCATGGGCGGAGGTGCAGCATGGCGTTCCTTGAACCGGGATCCGGGCTGGACCGCGGGCGACGCCACGCTCTTTTGGCGCGAACTGCGGCGCCTGGGCGTCTGGGCAACCGTCGGTGCTGCCATCTATTGGCTGTACAGTCAAAGCTATAACTACGTCTTGGCGAGCCGCGTCAATCTCACGGCGGTGGCGGACGTCAATGCAGTGCGCCTGTTGCTCATGCCTACGATCGTGCTCACGGTGGGCGTCAAAACCCTGCTGGTTCCCACCGCGGCCGGTTGGATGGCCGAATCGGGACTCGGACGGCTTATAAGGCGGCTGCTCCTGTTCGCGACCGCCATTGCCGCTCTGGACCTGCTCTATGTCGCGCTGGTGTGGACCTTCCGCGAGTGGCTCAGCACCGACATGATGCACAAAACCATTGCCGATCGCGACCGCTTGGTCATACTCTGGGCGATTTTGTCGCTGATCGCCTTGTATCGCGACCTGCTACAAACAGGCCTTTTCGTCCTTCACAAATTCAAGCCGTTGGCCTGGTTGACCGCCGCCAGCGCCATCGTTTCGCTGTCCATCATGTGGTATGGAATCAACACGTGGGGACCCGCCGCAGCCCTCATCGGCCAGGTAGCGGGAGAAGGCGTCAATCTCGCAGGGGTCATCGTGCTGCTGGCGGACTCTTATTTTCGCGCCCGTCATCCGCGCGCAGTGACCGGGATCGTTTAATTTCGCATGATTTTGGACATGAAGGACATTCCGGACGGCGAACTCCTCTCGTCGGACCTGTGCATCGTCGGGGCCGGCGCGGCCGGCATCACATTGGCGATGGAGCTGGCGAACAGCGGAATCGACGTGTTGCTGCTCGAATCGGGCGGGACGCACAGCGAGAAAAACACCCAGGCCCTGTACCAGGGGGAGGTCGCGGACCTGCGCTTGCACAGTCCACCCGATCGGTATCGGCAGCGCAGGTTCGGTGGAACGACCACGATATGGGGCGGACGCTGCATGCCGTTCGATCCCATCGATTTCGAACCTCGCGACTTCATGCCCAACAGCGGTTGGCCGATCCGGTACGGCGACCTAGCGCCCTTCTATCCCTCTGCCAATCGAATCTGCGAAGCGGGCGAGTTTGCGTATACGGCGGGCGAAACGTTCACGAGGCCCCTGCGCCCAATGATCGAAGGCTTCCCCGGAGTCAACTTCACCACCGATACCCTGGAGCGCTTCAGCTGCCCCACCAACTTCGGTATGCGCTACGGCGATAAGCTGCGCGCCGCCGTCAACCTGCGCGTCGTACTGCATGCGAACGTGACGGCTTTGCGATTGAATGATGAGGGGAATCACGTCGACTCGGTCATGGTGCGTACCTTGACCGGACGATCGGCGACCGTTCGTGCCACGCACTTCGTATTGGCCGCCGGCGGCTTGGAGGTGGCTCGGTTGCTCCTGGCAAGCCGGGATGTGCAAGCCGAAGGCATCGGCAACCGGCATGACGTGGTCGGCCGTTACTACATGTGCCATCTCGCGGGCACGGTGGGCGCTCTATCGATCAACCGCCCGCTGGACTCGGTGTGGAACGGGTACGACGTGTCGGACGACGGCATCTACTGCCGCCGCCGAATCGCGCTCAAGCCCTCGGCGCAGCATCAATACCGGGTCGGCAACTTCATCGCGCGCTTGCATCATCCTCGCATCACCGATCCGGCGCACGGCAATGCGATTCTGTCCCTGCTGTATCTGGCAAAGTTTCTCATCCCGTACGAATATCGAAAGCGGCTGCATGGCGAGGAAAGCGCGAGCGCCGCCAGCTGGCTGAAACACGTACGCAACGTTCTGACCGGCCCTCTCGACGCGGTGGGATTCGCGTGGCATATGCTGAAAGACCGCAAACTTGCGGATCGCAAATTCCCGTCCATCATCATCAGACCCAAAACCAACCTGTACAGCTTGGATTTCCACGCCGAACAGCAGCCGAATTCCGCCAGCCGGGTCAGCTTGGAGCGAGAAGTCGACGTACTCGGCATGCCGCGGATCCACGTCGATTGGCGATACACCGCGCTCGATCTGCTCACGGTGAGCCGCTCGATGCAAATGCTGGCGGAGGAATTCGGCGCCGGTGGTCTTGGCGAGTTTCGCTATGATCCCAAGACTCTGGAATCCGAGATGACACGCTATGGAGCCTATGGGGGCCATCACATCGGCACCACCCGCATGGGTGCCGATCCAAGAACGAGCGTAGTGGACGCCAATTGCCGCGTCCACGGCGTCGGGAATCTGCACATCGCGAGCGCCAGTGTGTTTCCCACCTCGAGCCAGGCCAATCCGACGTTGACGGTGGTCGCGTTGTCGCTGCGCCTCGCGAAGCGGATCAAGGGGCTCCTCTTGGCGGTGCTTTGAAAGCGCGAATCTTGGTGCTGGGCGCCGACCACGGGATCGGCGCACGCATCATCGCGGCCCTGGAGTCGAGCGAGTGGGCAACGCCGGTCACGTGTGACGTGCCGCAGCTATCGCCTGAGGCCTTGGGCCAAGCCGATGGCATCGTCAATTGCACGGGCGGCAACGCGGCCTCGATCCGCGCATGCGCGCGAGCGATTTTCTCATTGCTCGGACGCGCTTCGGCGCAGCTGCGCATCGTGCACTTGAGTTCGATGACGATATACGGAGCGGCGGACGGCGACGTCGCCGAAACCGCGGAGCCGAGTGGCGATCTCGGCGCCTATGCCGCCGCACATCTCGAGGCCGAACGGCTGGCACGTGACTATGCACAGTCGGTCATTCTTCGCCCTGGCTGCGAATATGGACCGGGTTGCCGGCAGTGGAGCGAACGCGTTGCTAGGTGGCTCATCGAACGTCGGATGGGAGATTTGGGTTCTGCGGGCGATGGCCGCTGCAATTTATTGTACGTCGACGATCTGGTTGCCGCGGTGATCGCCTCTCTCAAGCTGCCCGACATCGCCGGCCAGGTGTTCAACTTGGCGATGTCCTCTCCTCCGACGTGGAATCAATATTTCGAACTCTTCGCCGGGGCTTTGGGCGCAACGCCCGTTGCGCGCATCGGCCGACAGCGGCTCATGCTGGAGACAAAATTACTGGCGGCGCCTCTGAAAGTCCTGGAAATCCTTGCACAGCGGTTGCGCGTCGCGCGGCCGCTGATCCCACCGCCGATTCCGCCGTCCGTCGCCACGCTGTGCCGCCGGCATTTGAGGCTGGATGTAACCAAGGCAGAGGCGGCGTTCGGAATCCAGTGGACACCGCTCGATCAAGGAGTGCAGATGGCGGCCGCGGCGTTTCGCTCCTCCCGCCCGCACTTCAAGCCGCGCTCGCAAGTCACAATCCGCTGACGCATTCGATTCGCATGCGGTAGCGCGTGTCCGTCGGCATTCCGCGAACCAGTCGACACCCACAGTCGACATTCTGTGACCCGTTCGTCAAGCGATACACGCGAGGCGTCTGCTATGAGCGACAAGCGATGCGGACTCTGCGTCTGCTATGGGAGACATTTGTGCTGAGGCCATAACACAAATAACTTACACGCCTCGTCGAACATGAGGAACGTGTTTCAATGCCAGCGAAAACTCTGCTGCAGAGTGTGACTTGTGCATCGTTTATAGTGCTTGCAGCATGCAGCGGGGGCGGCCTGTCCTCCGGCTCCAGCACCTCTGCGGTGAGCACGTCGACAGCAACGACACCCGCGAGCAGCACGACGACAACGCCCACCACGTCCACGACCGGCACGACGACCACCACCGCGCCCACCACGTCCACGACCGGCACGACGACCAGCACCACCGGTACGACCACGACGACTGCCGCGGCCAGTGCCGTCGCTTTGTCGGCCGCCGCGTATTCCACGGCGCCGACCTCGGGTACCTTGACCGTTACGGTAAATCGATCCGGAAAGAGCGGCGCCGTCAGCGTCAAATACGCGACCGCAAACGGCACCGCCAGCAGCGGCACGGATTATGGCGCCGCATCGGGCGCGCTGAGCTGGGCGGACGGCGATGCTGCCGCAAGAACGTTCACGATTCCCATTGCCGCCGGCGGCTCTGGAGGAAAGGCTTTCAGTGTGGCTTTGTCCAATGTGAGCGGCGCAAAGCTCGGCGTTCAATCGGCCACGGTGAGCATTGCGCCGGCAGCGCTGAGTACCATCGCTCTATCGGCGGCGTCTTACTCGGTGCAATCGAGCGCAGGCAGGCTGACCGTGACAGTCGCCCGTACCGGCAGTTCAAGCGAAGCTGCAAGCATCAGCTACACGACAGCCAACGGCACGGCGGTGGCCGGAACCGACTACACCACCGCGAACGGTGCCCTGAGCTGGGCAGCAGGCGATGGGTCGTCCAAGTCATTCGCGGTTCCGGTATTGGCATCCGGCGCCGGCGGCAAGAACTTCGCCGTCGCGTTGTCCAACGTGACGGGCGCAAATCTCGGCACACCCGCGAACGCGACGGTCTCCATCGCTGCGGCTGCGGCGCCGGCCAGCAGTACGGGCCCGAAGATCAGCGTTTCCGGCGATCACTTCGTGGATGGTTCTGGCAAGACCGTGCAGTTGCGCGGAGCGAACCTCAGCGGGCTCGAGTTCGTGTCGGTGCAGGGCTGGGATCCTACC
>JALYHU010000233.1 GCA_030776345.1 Pseudomonadota bacterium
CAACCCGTGCGGCCGTCGAAGAAGGCGTGGTTCCGGGCGGTGGCGTGGCGCTGGTGCGCGCGTTGAAGGCGATCGACAAGATGGTCGGCGCCAACGAAGATCAGACCACGGGCATCAAGATCCTGGCGCGGGCGATCGAAGAGCCGCTGCGTCAGATCGTCACCAATGCCGGCGAAGATGCCGCAGTGGTCCTGAACCGAGTCCGTGAGGGCAAGGGCACGTTCGGTTACAACGCCGCGACCAGCGAATACGGCGACATGATCGAACTCGGCATCCTGGATCCCACCAAGGTCACGCGTCTGGCTCTGCAGAACGCCGCCTCGGTCGCGGGTTTGTTGCTCACGACGGAAGTCATGATCGCTGAGGCCCCGAAGGACGAAGAGCATGCACATGGCGCACCGGGCGGCGGCATGGGTGGCATGGGCGGAATGGATATGTAATACCCCCCAAAGGGTATTCGGTCAAAAGAATAAGGTAGATGATTCAGGCCTCGCCGGTTGCAAAGATCGGCGAGGCCTTTTCTTTTGGCTCTGTACCAATCCGTGTGCGTGACGCCATCCACCCTGGGCGGTGGCGGGCGGTCGCTTATGTCTTGGGCCTCCCCGTGGCGCGCTGCAGCAAAAGTTCTCATAAAAACGGCCACGGACCGATGGGAAATCGAGAGCGGTAGCGATATTCCATAAAAATGTTTTATGACATAAGCTTTTACATAGAAAAATACAGTAAAATGGAATTTCCATAGAAAATTGCCGGTTGCCATAGAAAAAGATGCCTCGTCAAAAGCCACTGAGTGCTTTAGTCCAAGCCATCGCCGCCGGCGAATGACCATCATTGGGTATGCCTATGTCCAGGATCGGCTGAAGCTGCCCTTGCCGCCGGTGGCCTTCCCGGCCGTCATTCGAAGTGTCACCCGGGTCGAGCGGTTAGCGGACGAGCTTGCCGTTCCCGCCAAGCGCGCGCCGGGCGAGGAGGTGATCGAACATCTTTTATTTGCTCTGAAGCACGAGGGAACCGATCTTCGGGTGCTCGCTGCGGCCTGTGCGCACGTGGAGCCCGCGGCGCTCCTCGCGCAGCTGCGTGCGGCGCCTGCCGGGCAGTACATCCGCAAGCTCTGTGCGATTTGGGAGGCGATTACCGGGCAGCTCCTCGAAGGGCTGCCGGCCGGAATCTCTGGATCCGTGGCGCTCCTCTTCGATCCCACACTTTACGTGACAGTCGAGCGGGTCAGCCGCGACAAGCGCTGGGGCGTTGCCTTCAATGGCTTGGGCGACTGGGACTTTTGTCCGAGCGTGCGGCGTACCCCGCAGCTCGAGGCGTTGTTCAAAGCCGACCCTCTGGCGCAGGTGCGCGAGTTCTTGGATACCGTTCCGCCCGAACAACTCGAGCGTGCGCTCGCCTGGGCGTACCTCGATGAGACCCGAAGCAGCTTCGAAATCGAGGGCGAGCGGCCGGCCGGCAACAAGCAGGAAGCCTTCGCCGCCCTGCTGCGGCACGCCCATGCGCGCCAGACACTTGATGAGGAGCACTGGGTGGAGCTTCAAAATGCCACCGTCACGAGCAAGCTTGCCCAGGAAGCCTCGTTTCGAACGTTCCAAAATCATTTGAGCAGCGGCGTGCCCGGCCCTCGCGGAGTCTCGTATCTGCCGCCGCCACCCGTTCTCATGCACTCGCTTCTTGCGGGCATCTCGAGGCTTGCCAATATCGAAACCGCGCCGGGGATCGCACCGCTGGTGCGCGCAGCCCTTGCCTCCTTTGGTTTCGTGTTCGCCCATCCTTTTGGCGATGGCAATGGACGGCTGTCGCGCTACCTTGCGCACTATGCGCTGTGCCAGTCCGGTGCCCTGCCCTCAGGCTCCATCCTGCCGCTCTCTGCGGCGATGCGTCGCAATGAATACAAGTATTTGCAGGCGCTCAAGTCCTTCTCGGCGCCTGCGCGCGCGTTGTGGAAGGTGACTTGGCTCGATGGGGAGAATTTCGATTTTGAGTTCCAGGGCTCACCCTCGATGTACCGCTACTTCGATGCCACCCCATGCGTGAGCTTTCTGTACGAGATGGCGCTCGAGGCCTTGCGCAAGGACTTGAAGGAGGAGGTCGCCTATCTTGGCTGCTACGATGAGGTCGTGCGGCGAGTCAATGACCGCTACGACATTCAAGGCTCGACGCTTGCGCATTTGATTCGCATGGCCTATCAGAACGGCGGAGTGTTATCGAAGAATCGGCGCAAGCAATTTGCAGATCAGGTCGAGACCGCGGCGCTCGACTTCATCGAGGCGCAGGTACGAGCATTAAACCCGCACCTGACGCAACAGGCGACTTGAATCCGATGAACTCGTTACATTGCTTCGAGACACCTTCGACCTCGACGTGCCCGAAGGCGCAAGCCTTTGGCCGGCGATCTGCGCGCGGCACGACGCCCTGAGGCCAGGGCGCGTCAGCATGGCGTCATGACTTGGCGAAGTACGTTCTGGATCGGGTTGGCCTTTGCTGCGGTATTGCAGGGTTGGGGACAGTGGCGACTGCGACCCTTGCATCCAGCCGATGGGATCCTTGCGCAAGCCGAGCCGCTGCAGACAAACCTGGAGGGAGAACCGGCGGTCGCGCACGGGCGGTGGACATTGACACCCAGGGCGCGCTACCAGATCACGGCCCGCATCCTGGGTCGAGAAGACTACCATTTCGACGCGATGTCGGACCTCGTCCCCGAGGATCTCGCTCTCGGCTGGGGGCCGATGTCCGACAATCGGGTGCTCGCAGCCTTTGAAGTTACGCAAGCAGCGCGATTCTATTCCTGGCGGCCGAAAGCCGTGCTGCCCATTCCCCGTCAGGACGTCATCGAACACAGTGCAAATACTCACGTAATCCCGGCAAATTCGACCGTCCGCGGGCAGCTCGCACGTCTGCGGATGGGTCAGGTGGTGCGACTGACCGGACTGCTGGTGGACGGCGTGCGCGACGATGGTGCGTCGATACGCACATCGCTCACGCGCAGCGATAGCGGCGCAGGAGCCTGCGAGGTCATGCTCGTCGAGGAGGTCGAAGCGCGCTGACGCGCGAGGCCAGAATCATGGTACCGTCCAGGCGGATGCGCGCCCCCAGGGCACCAACGAAGGGAAATCGCAAGGAAGCCGATGAACCAAGAGACGCTGACCGGATCGAGTCTCGCCCAGAGGACCTATCGTAAGGTTTCTCTGCGCATCCTCCCGCTGATCGCTCTCGGTTATGGAGCCGCGTACATCGATCGCGTCAACATCAGCTTCGCGGCCCTGCAGATGAATCGGGACCTGAAATTCAGCGGCACGATCTACGGTCTGGGGGCGGGAATATTTTTCCTGAGCTATTCCGCCTTGGAAATTCCATCCAATCTCCTGCTGTATCGCTTCGGCGCTCGGCGTTGGTTGGCACGAATCATGGTCTCCTGGGGACTGATCGCCATGGGTATGGTTTTCGTCCGCACACCCATGCAATTCTACGTTGCCCGCTTCTTGCTCGGTGCGGCCGAGGCGGGGTTCTTTCCGGGCGTCATTTTCTACTTGATGCAATGGTTCCCGGCCGATCTGCGTGCGCGGTCCGTCACCCGCTTCTATATCGCGTGGCCGCTCAGCTCCGTGATCATGGGCGTGGTAGCGGGGTCTCTGATGGGACTGGACGGCCGTCTGGGAATGGCCGGCTGGCAATGGTTGTTCGTGGTCGAAGGGCTACCGGCCGTGGTGCTGGGGGTGGTCTTTTTCTTGCTGCTTCCGGATGGTCCGGCCGATGCCTCCTGGCTCACCCAGCCGGAACGAGACGCCATCATCGCCGACGTTCGGCGACCCAAGCTGCTCGCACCGGAGCCATGCGAAGCCCTGGGTCCGGGACTGCGCGACCCGCGGGTGTGGATGCTCGCCACGTTCATGTTTTTCATGCTTGCGTCGAGCTATGCCTATTCGTTTTCAGCGCCGTCGCTCGTTCTGAAACTCTCGGGTCTCAGCATTGGCGGCACAGGATTCGTCATCGCCGGCATGAATCTCTTGGGCGCCGGCGCGATGTTGGTCAATGGATGGCTCTCGGACCGAGCGAAAGACCCGTACCGGCACGTAATCCCCGGCTGTCTCATGATGTCGGGTGGATTCCTCGCGTTAGGCGTTTCATCGGACCCCGCCATCGCGCTGTCCGGACTGCTCTGCTTAATCATGGGGCATATGTCCATGCAAGGGCCGCTATGGGCGATCTCCACCGCTTTTCTTCGCGGCCGCGCGGCAGCCGCCGGCATCGCCGCGATGAACTCCGTCGGCATTCTTGGAGGCTTTGCCGGTCCCTATTGGGTGGGGTTTGCGAAGGATCTCACCGGGAACGAGCAGCGGGGCATGGTGCCCATGGTGACGCCCATGCTCATGGGAGCGGGGACCATGCTGTACCTGCGCTACCGGGCCAAACGGCCGAAGGCCCTGCGCGTCGCCATGTCCACGTGAGGGCTGCTACCATCACGGCCCTCCGCGAACGCTGCGCGGGTCGCGCCGGCTAAGGGTGGTAAATGCAAGACGCTTGGTCCGCAAACCGATACGTGACGTTCGAGAACGAGCGCACGCGGCCCGTGCGGGACTTGCTGGCTGCGCTGCCCGCCATCGAAGCGCGCACCGCAATCGACATCGGCTGCGGTCCGGGAAACTCCACCGAGTTGTTGGCGGCGCGCTTTCCCGGCGCAGCGGTGAGCGGCATCGACTCTTCGGCCGACATGATTGCCGCGGCGCGCACGCGGCTGCCGGCGCTGCGATTCGAGCTTGCGGATATCGAGCATTGGATCGCGGAGCGCGGCGCCGCGTTCGATGTGATTCTCGCAAACGCCGTGCTCCATTGGGTACCCGACCACGCGCGGGTATTTCCCGCGCTCGTCGGCAAACTCGCGCCGCGCGGTGCCCTCGCCGTGCAGATGCCGGACAACCTCGAAGAGCCGGCCCACCGATTGATGCGCGAACTCGCGGCGCAAGGACCCTGGGCGGAGAAGCTCGCAGCGACGGCCACCGC
>JALYHU010000234.1 GCA_030776345.1 Pseudomonadota bacterium
AGGGACGCGCTTCGGCGAGTTTTATGCGTCAGCGCAGGGCCAACGTCTCGCGCAGCTGCGCTTATCCCTCGATGAGGCCTGCTGATGTTGGGTGACGCGCTTTACGATAGCCGCTTGCTTCTTTACTCTCTTTTACTTCAACGCGACGTTGATTGCGCACCGGCAATTGGCCTGTGAAAACGCTGGGCTTTCGCTGGCTGAGTTGGCCAGCTGCAGCGACGTGCCTTGGTGCACGCATTCGGGCTGCGGCGCCGTCGAGCTACTATCCGTCAGATTTGCCGCCAAAACGACTCGCTTGGGGGCCCATAGATGCCGAAAGCGTCGAAGTGTGTTGGCGTCTATGCGACGCAGAGTGCGCTCTGTGTCGAGGTCATCCAGACTATGGTCGTTATTTTGTAGCTACGCCCAGTATCAAAACCGGCTCGCCGCGCGTGGACCAAGTCGACGGCTCTACTGGCGCCCCGAATAGCCCAAGCAAACCACGCGGCCCCTAAGCTTGGGCTCCATTGGGCTCCGTATAGGGCTGGTTACGCGAATCGACGGTGGGGACACTTGGTCCGAAATGGCGGTTCGAAATTCCTATCCGCAACGCGAGAGCGAGTCACGGGTCTCCGTGTATGCGCGCGCCGGATCGAGCTCGGGCAGATGGTCGAGAGTGAGTTCCATGAGTTCAAAGTCGGCGCCGGACTTCTTTCGTGAGGGTTCCCTGGATTCGCAGAAATCCGGCTGCGTTCGAGTGCGCCATATGATCGTGTCGGTGCGCCCTTGCGGTGCGGGTTGCTTAAAGTCTCTGGGCGCCGGAGCGTGGTATCGTCTGCGCGTTGGGCGTCTCAGACATCTCGCCCAATCGCTCAGCGAGCAAGTGGGATTGAGAACGAAGGATCTCGAATGGGCCAACGCCGAGTTACTGCAAGCTAAGGAGCGGGCCGAATTGGCCGCTCAAGCAAAGTCGCAGTTCCTCGCCAATATGAGTCATGCAATTCGCACGCCAATGAATGGCGTGATAGGTATGACCGAGCTGGTACTCGACACCCGTCTCGACCATACCCAGCGCGATTATATGGAAGCGATCCGCGACAGTGCAGCGGGCCTGCTCACGATCATCAACGACATCCTCGACTTCTCTAAAATCGAAGCGAGTAAGCTGAATCTTGAGCGCATCGACATGGACTTGCGAGCGACCGTGGACGATGTCGCCCATATGTTGGCGATGCAAGCGCACGGCAAGGGGCTTGTCGATCGATATCCGAATCGTTTCCAGCGATGCCCACGGCACGATGATCCGCTGTGAGGTGCGCGACACGGGCATCGGAATTCGCGCCGGCCGTGCCAAGTCGCTGTTCCAACCCTTCTCGCAGGTCGACGCGTCGACGACGCGCCACTATGGCGGCACGGGCCTTGGATTGTCGATTATGCGTCGCCTGGTCGAATTAATGGGCGGCGAAACCGGTGTCGACAGCGCTGAGGGGGCAGGCTCAGTGTTTTGGTTCACCGCCTCGTTCGGCACCTCGACCCACCAACCAGAGACCAGCAGCGTAAATCCAGAGAATCTTAAGGACCGGCGCGTATTAATCGTCGATGACAACGCCACGAATCGTAAAGTGCTGAGCCGGCATCTTACCCGGCTCCCAAAGGTCTGCCTGACGTGCGCGCTGCGCCGGTACAGGTTGGGTGAGAAACCTGCTCCCTGCGTGTAAGTGACAACATTATTCTCCGCTGCGTCACGGCAACTTTGTCACTCCTGCCGAACACAATTTACAAAGTCCATGATTATGTTGAGAAAACAGGCTCCATGGCCCGGTGACAGAATTGCGTTGCTTTACGGGACATGCCATATTCGACATAGAATAAACGGTCGGCGGCGCTTGCCAAGTCAATCGGGCGGCGCGGCCCCGACGTGGATACAACACAACCGCAGCAGTCATTTACCCCTACTTTCGGGGGGCGAGTCGGTACTCGTTCGTGACAACTTGCGGGACTAATTCGAACAAAGGAATTCGCTGCATGAGGCGCCAGCTCCCAAGCCTACCTCGGGCCATTGCCCTACTCAGCATCCCGTTAATGATGCTCCTTGCGGCGCCAAGGTGGGGTCTAGCCCAAGTTGGCGTAACGACCCAGCACAACGACAATCTGCGGGACGGCTTAAATGCCCAGGAGACCATACTCACGCAGGCCAATGTTAATGAAAGTCAATTTGGTAGGCTGTTCAAGGTCTCGGTGGACGACCAGGTATTCGCGCAGCCGCTCGTCGTCAATAGCATTGCCATCCAAGGTGTCAACCGGAGCGTGGTCTATGTGGCCACGGCCAACAACAGCGTGTACGCATTCGACGCGTTAACGGGCACTCAATATTGGCAAGTAAATCTCGGTACGGCCTTTGTGGTCGCTGACACAGGCTTTGACTGCAAAGATACGTTGGCCTCCGCGGGCATCATGAGTACACCCGTGATCGATGCCGCCCTCAATTCGATCTACGTCGTGGCGAAGACCTATGTGAGCGGCACTGCAGCCTACGCGCTGCATGCGCTCAACCTTGCTACCGGCGCGGAGCTTCCGGGAAGCCCGGTGCCGATTCAGGCGTCCGGCCTCAATCCGGCTTACGCGGTACAACGAACGGGCTTACTGTTGGCCAACGGCAATGTCTACTTTTCCTTCGCCGGCCACTGCGATCAGGGATCATACAAAGGCATCACGCTAGCTTACAGCACCAGCAGTCTGGCCCAAGTGGGCCTTCACAATGCATCACCCAATGACAATGGCGCTGGGATTTGGCAAGGCGGCAACGGCGCGGCGGCGGACAGCGCAGGCAACGTCTATTGGGTCACGGGAAATGGCACGTGGGACGGCGCCACGAATTTCAGCGAGACGATTATCAAAGCCAGTCCCACGCTTGCGATGCTCGATTGGCATACCCCAACCGATCCAAGCGCATTGGATAGCTCCGATTCGGACTTAACGTCCTCGGGCCCGCTGTTGATACCGGGAAAGTCTCTGCTGGTGACCGGAGGTAAGGACGGCTATCTTCGTTTGATCAACACCGAGAACATGGGTCACTTGGGCGATACAACCGCAGTCCTCAACTGGCGGGCCAATCCCTCCCACATTCATTCGCTAGCCTTCTTCGATTCCAATCTATATGAGTGGGGACAAGCAGGCTACCTCAAAGTATTTAGTTTCAACGGATCCTCATTCAATACAACGCCCACATACACCGGCACCATTGCCGCCATTGGTCATCCGGGCGCGTCTTTGTCAATTTCTGCAAACGCCGTATCCAATGGCATTTTGTGGGCCGCCACTAACACGCAAGGACCGTCCAATGGAACTGGTGCGTGGCATATGACAGAGCCTGGAATCCTATACGCCTATGGGCTTCCCGGCATGACGGAACTATGGAACAACCAGCAAAATAGCTCGCGCGACGATTGCGATAACTATGCAAAGTTTGCGGCACCGACCGTCGCGAATGGGCGCGTTTATCTTGCCAGTTTTGGAACGGCGCAGACAAAAAGCGGGGAGCTTTGTGCGTACGGTCTTTTGCAGCCAGGCACCACGTTGATCCCCGATGGCACTTATATCATCACGAGCGTTCATAGCGGCCAGGCGCTGGATGACCCCGGGTCTTCGACGACAGACGGCAAAGGAATACAGCAATATCCCGTAAACGGTGCAACCAACCAACAATGGACGGTCCACAACATTGGCAACAACGTAATTACGCTGACTAACGTGGCAAGCGGTCAGTCACTCGATGTTGCCGCAGGGTCAACCGCAGACAGCGCGTTGGTCGTGCAGTACCCGTACCACAATGTCGCCTGGGAACAATGGCAAGTGGTCTCTGTGGGCACTACTTCATTCGAGCTTGTAAGCGTAAACAGCGGCCAGGCACTGGATGTCGATGGTGGCGGCACGGCTCCCAAGGAGAAAATCGATCAGTACCCCTACAAGGGCAAGCCATGGCAACAGTGGATGTTTACCAAGCATTGAGCCGGGGTTGGCGAGGATGGCGGTAAGGCATGAGAATTACCCGCCGAGCTTTCTTTGTTGGCGCGGCCGTTGCTTCGTCCGCAGCGGCTTACGGTGCACCCCAGGGTGACGATCCGGGGAGCGCGGCCGCCGGCCACGACCATCAGGCTCACAGTCATCCAAAACCGTTACGCCCACTGACACCCCGATTACCCGTCATAATTTGCAAGGTAACCGGCACGGCGGGAATCGATGAGGCCCACCGCATGCTCGCCGATGGACACGACACATTGGATGCCGCTTTGCATATCACCACCGTTCAAGAGGATGATCCCGACGACCGCTCCACCGGCCTCGGCGGACTGCCCACCGAGGACGGTCACGTAGAATTGGAGGCTGCTTGCCTGCATGGCCCCACGTTGCGCGGGGCGGCAGTTTCGGGAGTGAGCCGAGTAAGGAACGCGGCGCAGTTGGCCCACGCCGCTATGAATCACTCCGAATGGCCCCTACTTGTTGGGCAAAATGCGCGAAAATTCGCCGAATCGAGAGGCTTTCCGCAAGAAGACCTGCTCACCGAGCGCTCCCGTAAAGCGTGGCTGGCCTGGAAGCAAATTCAACAAACTTCAGCGTCCTGGGGGCCGGGCGTTTTCGATCCGAGTGAAACCGCGTTTGGCGTGCATGATCGCTTTATGCCCTCGTCGCAGCGGGATCTGAATGCCCTTGTACGCCGCATGGAGTCATTAACGATTAATGCGGGGCTTGGGCCACAGTGGAGTTGGCGAACGGCATACGATGCCCTCTTCCCATCCGCAGAGCCACTGTACGTGGCGACACTGAATGATAAAAATGAGCTATCTGCGGCCGCAACCACCAGTGGTCTGCCTTGGCGGCCGGCCGGAATCATAGGCGACGTCGCCTTGATCGGGTCCGGCTGCTTTTTAGATCCGGACGTGGGTTCAGCCGGTACGAGCGGAAACGATCACGGGAATCTTAAAATGGCCGGGGCTCGAGCAATTGTCGACAACCTCCGCTCGGGGATGTCTCCGGAGGATGCGGGCATGGACGTGCTGCGACGCATCGCGCGCTGGTATAACTTCGATGTGCAAGCCTTGCGCTTTGTCGAGGTTGTCTTCTATGTGCTGCGCAGGGATGGCGCCTATGCCGGCGTGTCGCTGTGGCAGGGCGATAAGACCGGACACGTTCGGCAATTCTCAATTCATGACGGTGAGCGTCGAACCGAGGATTGTCGCTTTCTCTTGGAGGGCAGTCCCGCCAACGCCGGCCGCACGATGTCGCGATCCGGCGCGTGATCAGCGACGCGCCCAGAATCTACTTGGCCTTGTCATACCCCATTGGATAACGCTGGCCCTTGCCACGAGTGCCAGGTCTGCGACCTTATACGCCCCTTTATGCCGCCGTACATGGGGAAGTGCGCGGTACCACCGATGCCGCCGCTGCGGGAGCGCTGCCGCCGCAACCTGATCCTATATCGTCGCCGCAGCAATCGAATCGGCTTTGGCGATGAGCGCCTGGGCCATGCGGATGCTGGCGATGTCGATGAGCCTGCCGTCCAGGGACACCGCGCCGCGGCCTTCCTTGGCTGCCTGCGCCATGGCCTCGATGATCCGTCTGGCTTTGGTCACTTCGGCCGCCGACGGGGTATAGACCTGATTTGCCAGCTCGATCTGCGAGGGATGTATTGCCCATTTACCTTCATATCCCAGCACGGCCGCGCGATTGGCCGCCGACACATAGCCGTCCGGATCACTGAAGTCGCCGAAAGGTCCGTCGATCGGCCGCAAGCCGTAGGCCCGGCACGCCACCATCATGCGCGTCTGCGCGGCGTGCCATGGGTCGGTCCAGAAATACTGGCGCTTGCCGTCGGTGTCTTTGTCAGCGAGCACTCCGGAATCTTTGTTGACACCGCCGATTACCGTCGTCCGGGCGCGCGTCGACGCTGCGTAGTCCGCGACGCCGAAACTCATGGCCTCCAACCGGGAGGAGGATTGCGCGATGGCCTCCACATTGGCCATTCCGAGAGCGGTTTCGATGAGCACCTCGAAGCCGATGCGCTTCTCGCGCCTCTTGGCGGATTCGATCTGGGTCACCAACATGTCCACCGCATACACGTCCTGGGCCACGCCGACCTTGGGTATGAGTATCATATCGAGCCGAGGGCAGGCCTCCACGATGTCCACGACGTCCCTGTACATGTAGTGGGTATCGAGACCGTTGATGCGCACCATCACCGTCTTGGTTCCCCAATCCAACTGGTTGAGCCCTTCAATGATGTTCCGGCGAGCCTTTTCTTTGTCGTCAGGCGCCACCGCGTCCTCGCAGTCGAGAAAAATGATGTCCGCCTTGGATTGCGCCGCCTTCGCGAACAATGCAGGGTTTGTCCCCGGTACGGCGAGTTCGGAACGGTGCAACCTCGGGGTGGCTTGCTCGACAGTCGTGAAACTCATTTTGATTCCTCTCGTGAATAAACAAACCAAAAGCGGTGCGAACGAAGACACGCGGCAGCAACCCGTTCGCCGGCTCAACGGTCAGCCGGTTGCTCCAAAGCCGGCGGCGATACAGTTGATGGACAGCAGCAACGAGGATTTATACAAATCCCTTTCATCTCCGTTCACTGTGCTGCGAAAGCGGCTCAACAGCTCTACCTGCTGCCGGTTCGCGCTGGCGATGACCGGCAGTTTGCGAGCGAGACGGCTGCGCAATTGAGGGAATCGCTCGGCGATCTCCCGTCCACCGCTCACCTCGAGCAGCATTTGCGTGGTCAATCGATATTCCCGTTCGACCATGTCGAACAAAGCGTCGCGCACCGTGTCTTCGCCAACCAGATCTGCATATTTCCGGCCGATGTCCAGATCGACCTGCAGCAGCGTCTTTTCCGCTTCATCGACTATCAGACGGAACAGCCGGAAATCCCTGAACATGCGCCGCAAGAGAACCAGACCTCGGTCCTGACGAACGTCCAGGAAGGCGGCGATGCCGCTGCCCACGCCGTACCAGCCTGGTATAGCGTGACGATTTTGGGACCAGGCGAAGACCCAGGGGATGGCGCGCAAATCCGCAAGCGATTGAGAGCCGAGGCGGCGCGCGGGACGGGAGCCGATGTTGAGCAGAGCCAGCTCCTCCAGTGGACTCGCCGCCCGTAGATACGTAATGAGATCGGGATGCCGAACTAGCCGACTGTAGGCAGCCTTGGAGATCCCGGAAAGGGCTTCCATCGCATCGTCGAACTCTGGGACCGGAAGCAACGAGTGCTCCTGTTCCGATTTCAATGTGTGCTCGAATACACTGGTTGCCAAGAGCTCAATTTGATACCCCGCCGTGCCCCGGTTGGCGTACTTGAACGAAACCACTTCGCCTTGCTCGGTGACTCGAAATTGTCCGTTGATGGAGCCCGCCGGCTGCGCTGCGATCGCCCTACCCGTAGGGGCTCCGCCACGGCTCACCGAGCCGCCGCGGCCGTGAAAGAAACTGATGGGAACACCCAGTTCCCTTCCCAGTCGGGTGAGCTTGAGCTGGGCTTGGTAGAGCTCCCAGTTGGAAGAGAGAAAGCCGCCATCCTTGTTGGAGTCCGAATAACCGATCATCACTTCTTGCACTCCTCCTTGTGCGCGGATGCTGCGTTTTACCATCGGCACGCTCAGCAACTCACGCATGATGGCGGGAGCGGCGCGCAAATCCTTGATTGTCTCGAACAGCGGTACGATTGGCAGCGAGCAAGTTTCCACGGCTGCGGTATCGGTAAATAGACCGGCTTCCTTCGCCAGCAGATAGACACCGAGCACGTCGACAGCGCTCCGGGTCATGCTGAGGATGAAAGTGCCGATCGCTTCCCGGTCCACCCGGTCACGCATTTCCTTGATGAGGCTGAACAGCCCCAGAGTTTCCTCCGCGGGTGCGCCGCCGGGATCGCGGCCGGCGTCGCGCGGCCGAGCCAGCGCAGCGGCCAGCCAAGCTTTCCATTGAGGGGAGTCGGCAGCGGGCGGCGGCGTATCGCTGTCCGCCGCCTGCCACAGGGCCTCGAGAGCCTGGGTTATGCGTGCGGTGTTTTCCCGCAGATCGAGCCGTACGGTGCTAAAACGGAAGGTCTCCACTTCGCGACGCAGCGGCCGGACCAAAATCCTCGCGAGTTCCCGAGCCTCGCACGCGCACAGCGCCTCCTCTGCCTTGCCGAGTTCCGACGCCAATTCGTCGGCGTCCGCGTAACCGCGGCCATTCGCGCGGTTTTCCTCGCAGCACACCGTGGCATCGAGCTTGCGCGCCATGCAAACCAGATATTGGCGAAACGGCTCGCCCGGGTTGCGTGCGGCAATTCCTGCGGCGTCGCCCGACTGACGCAGGAGCGTGGCGAGCGTATCCTGGAAAGCTGCAGGAACATTTACCAACTGCTGGGCGATAGAGAGATTCGTTATCAAGTCCATCAAACGCAACCGGTAATGCTTGAGGCTCGCGGCGCGGTTCGCGTACAGGGTGCGGCGCGTCACCTCGTTGGTGACGAAGGGGTTGCCATCCCGGTCCCCTCCAATCCAAGCTCCAAATTGAAAGAAAGGCTTTATCGCAAAGTCCTCACCCGGGTAGTTTGCCTGTAAGGCGCTGTCCAACTTTTCCAGCAGAGCCGGTACGGCATCGAACAGGGTTTCATTGAAGAAATGCAGGCCCCAGGCCACTTCCTGCGACACGCTCGGCTTTTCCAGCCGCAACTCCCCGGTAAGCCAGAGGATTTCGATCTCGCTCTCGAGCTTGTGGATCAAATCCGCACGTTCGCGCTTGGTCCAGCGCGGCGATTCGATTTCCACCAAGCGGCGGTAAATCGAACGATGCCGCTCCAACACCGTCACGCGCTTCGCTTCGGTGGGGTGGGCGGTAATCACTGGCCTGATCTTCAGGCCGCGTAGCATGGTTCGCAGTTGCTCGGCTTTCACCCCTGCGCTGGCGGCATCCGCCAGCAGATGCGCGAACGTCCCGCGCAGCGTCTGATAGCCCCGCGCATTCTCCGCCTCTCGGCGCCGCCGCATGGCGGCATTCTGTTCCGCAATACCGATTAATTGAAACCAGATACCCTGCGCCTGCAGGACGCGCGCGAGCAGTTCGGGCGCCAAACCCACGGCGGTGACTTCACTGCGTAGCACGGGCACGATTTCCGGCTGATGCCGACCGACCACTTTAATCAGAAGGTCGAACAGGAACCCGGTCAATTCCGCTTCGTAACGCTCTGTCTCCAGCGTCTGTGAGGAAAACACGGCGGCTTCAAGGTTCATGGCTGTACCAAGGTGGACGGTTACCGCCTCGCCAAATCGCCCATCAAGCGGTAATGCGGCGTTCGGTTCTTCCGCGCAACACCTCGGCGATCGTGGATCCGAGTTCGGATGCGCTGGGCGCGACTGTCAAACCGTAGGATTTCATGGTCTCCGCCTTCTCGGCGGCGCTGTCGCCGGTGGTGGATATGATGGCTCCCGCATGGCCCATGCGCCGTCCCTTCGGTGCGGTCAGCCCGGCGACATACCCGACGACTGGCTTGGTCATATTCTCGTTGACCCACCGGGATGCCTCCGCTTCCTGCGGGCCGCCGATTTCACCGATCATGACGACGGCCTCGGTATCCGGGTCTTGCTCGAACAGCATCAGATGATCCAGGAATGAGCTTCCGTTGATGGGATCACCCCCGATGCCCACGCTGGTGGTTTGGCCGATGCCGAGGGCATTCATTTGGGCCGCGGCCTCGTACCCCAGAGTTCCCGATCGTGACACGATACCGACGTTGCCGCGCTTGTAGATGTGGCCGGGCATGATGCCCAGCATGGCCTTTCCGGGACTGATGATGCCCGCGCAGTTGGGACCGACCACCATGGTGCGCCGGTCCTTGGGGTAGCGCATGAGATAGCGCTTCACTCGCATCATGTCTTGAGCGGGAACGCCGTCGGTGATGATGCAGACCAATTTCAGCCCCGCGTCTGCCGCCTCCATGAGAGAGTCGGCGGCGAAGGCCGGCGGCACGAATGCCAGGCTGGTGGTCGCACCCGTGGCGCTGACCGCTTCTTTGACCGTGTTGAACACGGGACGGTTCAGGTGATCCTGGCCGCCCTTGCCGGGCGTTACGCCACCGACGACTCGAGTGCCATAGGCGATCATCTCCCTGGCATGAAAGGTGGCCTTGTCCCCGGTGAAGCCCTGCACGATCACGGGCGTCTTCTCATCCAACAGAATACTCATGGCTGACTCACAACGATTCGATCAGGTCGCAGATATTCCACTGCCTCGGCCGAGCGAGCGGCAGCCACGGACTTCTGCGCCGCTTCGGCCAGAGTCTCGGCACTGATGATCGGTAACCCGCTGTCCCGGATGATCTTGCGTCCCTCGACTTCATTGGTTCCCGCCAGACGCACGACCAGCGGCACCCGTATGCCCATGTCGCGCACAGCCTGTACGACGCCCTGTGCCACCCAATCGCAACGGTTGATGCCGGCAAAGATGTTCACCAGAACGGCCTTCACTTTGCGGTCGGACAGAACCAGCTTGAATGCCTTCGCCACGCGCTCGGGTGAGGCGCCGCCGCCCACGTCGAGAAAATTGGCAGGCTGCCCGCCCGCGTACTTGATGGTATCCATGGTGGCCATCGCGAGTCCTGCGCCGTTGATGATGCATCCGATGTCGCCTTCCAAACCGACATAGCTCAAACTATCCTGAGACGCCTCCGCCTCCCGCGGGTCTTCCTGGGACAAGTCCCGCATCTCGGATACGGCGGGGTGCCGGAACAGCGCATTGTCGTCAAAGGACATCTTGGCATCGAGCGCGACCACGCGGTCGTCCTTGGTCACCACCAGGGGATTGATCTCTAGCATGCTCGCATCCAAGTCACGAAACGCTCGATAGGCGCCCATGATGGCGGCAACGGCGCGGCTTACCTGCTTGATATTGAGCCCCAGTCCGAACGCAATCTCCCGGGCCTGAAACGGCTGCAAGCCCACCGCGGGTTCGACGACGATCTCCAGGATGGAGTTCGGCGACTTCTTGACGATGTCCTCGATGTCCATCCCGCCCTGCGCCGACGCAATGATGCGCACGCGCTCAGCCTTGCGGTCCAGCACGATGCCGAAGTAAAGCTCGCGTTCGAACTTCTCGGCCACCTCGAGGTAGACGCGCTGCACGAGCTTGCCCTCGGGTCCGGTCTGTTGGGTCACCAGTTTCTTGCCCAGCAAGCCCTTTGTCGCGTCGTGCACTTCGCGGTAGGTTCTGCAGAGCTTGATTCCGCCCGCCTTGCCGCGGGCGCCTGAATGGATCTGCGCTTTTACCGCCCAATGCCAGCCGCCCAACTCCGATGCGACGAACGAGGCGTGCTCGGCGCTGAAGGCCACCGCCCCAGGCTGGATGGGCACACCAAAACCGGACAGTAATTCCTTCGCCTGATATTCGTGAATGTCCATCTAACTTCCCCTGCGCTGCCGAATGTACCTGTCTGAATCGCCGTCCGCGTCTAGTTGAACTTGGTCCTCACGAGTCCGCAGACGGTAGCCTGGAGACGGTCAGCCCCGCGCATGATGTCTTTGAGCTCGGCAAGCTGGCTCTTGACGAAGAGCGCATCGTCGATGTTGCCGGCGTTGATGCGCACATTGAGTGCCGCGCTGCACAAGGCAGCGTGCGCCGCGAGGACCGCAACGCCTGCGTCGCTGATGACGCTCCGATTGCCTTTGCCGGCGACAATTTCCGCCAACTCCATGACCTCGCGGCTGGCGCGAGCGCAGGCGAGCGGCACCAGCGTGGCTTCCTTCAACGCCGTCTGGATCGCATCGCTGCGGAGCGATTTCTGTGCGTCGGTCTGGCGCGGCAGTGAGTAAGCGCCCATGACCCGCTCGAACACTTGAACGTCGTCGTGGATCATCTCGGTCAAGCATCGGCGCAGAGCATCCGCCCGGCCGAGCACGTCTTTCATTTCAAGCTCGACATCACTGTAGTTCCGCTTGCCGATCGTCAGGTTGCATACCATGCTGACCAGCGCAGCTCCCATCGCTCCCATGATCGCCGCGGCGCTACCCCCTCCGGGAGTGGCCGACTGACTTGCCAGCGTATCGAGCAGTGTATCTACCGACTCATCTTTAATCATTGCGGCATCCCGTCAGGCCATCGTCTTGGCGAGGGAAAGAATGGCGTCCGCGTCGACTACCTGATCGGGACTGTCGAAAAGGCGCGCAATACAGGCCCGATGCACCTGCAGTTTGAAGGGGCCGAAGCCGATCGCCCCGAAAACGAGCTTGCCGTACCTCTGCGCAGCCTTGTCCATCGGCTCGATGCCCTCGATCCCCAGCGGTGGTGTGGCGTTGCAATCGAGCAGCATCTCGATGCTTGAATTGGTCTGCCAATGGCTGGCCGCTAGCAACTGAACGCCTCCCGCGCCGGCCGCGACTACGATCTGCGCGCCGTTCAGAGCAGCTCCTCTGGCGTCATTGCTCAAGGCCCGTAGCGGCGTCACCTCGAGACCGAAGCGGTCTCTGATTGACCGGCAGGCCGCTTCGGCGCGTTCCAGTGTGCGCGCAGTGAGCGTGACGCGCGCACCTTCCCTGCTCAGCATCACGGCGGCCCGCTGCCCCGCCGGGCCCGTGCCCGCCAGTACCACTGCACGCTTGCCGGAGAGCGCGCCGGAGCGGGCCAGCGATACCACTGCGGCTGCCGCCGTGGTATTGGCGCCGTTGCTGTCCAGCATGACCGACACTCGGAACTTGGCGAAGAATTTCTCGCGCACCGCCGCCAAGAGTGCCTGTCCTGCCGCCATGTCGCTGCCGCCGATGAACAGGGCGGTGTATTTTTTGTCCCGTGGGGACCTCGTGAAGATCGCACCATCCACCAGTGCGCCGACGTTCGCCGGCGTCACGCCGCCATACGGCGTGACATGGTCCGCCCCGCCGTCATAGGCCACAACGGTATCGAATACGCTCGGCATGAGATCCGTATCCAATTGGAAAAGCAGTTTTCTCATCGTCTCGCCACCATGCCCGAACTCCATTCGCGGCAGTC
>JALYHU010000235.1 GCA_030776345.1 Pseudomonadota bacterium
CCCCCGCGCCTGCTGCTGCGGCGGACATGGGACATCGTGCGGGAGCCGACGCGGTGCTCCTCGGGCGTGCGAATGGCACGGACGCTGCTGCCGGCGTGCGCTGGACTTTCCTCTTCCAGGATCGCAGCAGTGAATTCTCCGGTGCTGTGGAGGGTGTCAACCGCGCGGCCGACCTGTATGCCGGATTGTTCGCCGCCAGCGGCAGCGTGGCGCCGATTGAAATCGACGTCGGCGGCGTCGCCGACTTGCGGGACTATGCAACCGTGCAAGCCTACCTCGAGTCGCTGACCTTCATCACCCATGTCGGTGTGCAAAGCTTGAACGGCGACACCGTGAGATTCCGTTTGACTGCGCGCGGCGGCATCGAGCCTTTGCAGCACGCGATCGCCTTGAACGGCCGGTTGCAGCCACAACCCGCGGGCGACAACGGAATTCAGCGCTTCCAGCTGCGTCGGTGAAGCAGCTGGCTCTTGGTGTGCGATTGCGCGCCGAGGCGACTTTCGAGAGCTTTTCGCCCGGCTCGAATACGGAACCCCTGGCGGCGCTGCAGAGCGCGCACCGCGCGCCGCTGTGGTTGTGGGGAAACCATGGGTCGGGAAAGACTCATTTGCTGCAGGCCGTCTGCGCGGCGGCGGGCCAGACCGCTGCGTATCTCCCCCTGAATCGGTCGTCGGCGTTGCCGCCGGCTGCCCTCATCGGATTCGAAAGTTGCCGGGTGCTGTGCGTGGATGACGTCGACGCGGTGGCCGGGGACTTGACGTGGGAACGAGGGTTGTTCCGCCTTTTCAACGACGCCGCAGAGCAGGGCACCCGGCTGGTTTTCGCCGCCGGCGCTGCCCCGCGCCAGCTCGCTTGGCGCCTCGATGACTGGCGCTCCAGAGCCGCCTCGTGCGTGATTTACCAGTTGCGCGAGTTGGATGACGCCGGCCGGATCGAGGCGCTGCGGCTGCGCGCCGCACAGCGGGGATTGCAGCTGCCGCAGGAGACGTCCGAATATCTCCTGCGTCGGGTGCCGCGCGATCTGCCCTCGCTGTTCGAACTCCTGGATCACCTCGATGAGGCGTCGCTGGTGGCGCAGCGCCGCTTGACGGTCCCGTTCATTCGCGACGCGCTGGAGAAGTTCGCAAGAACAAAATCATAGTGCAGAACCAGCCGAATACCAGCAACAGGCTGATCGAGGCCACCCACCGTGCCGCCGGGTTTACCAAGAGTTCGGTCATTGCGAAGGCGAGATACGGAATCGCGAAGAGGGTGGCCCAGGCATAGGTGTAGCGACGCCCCCGGACCAGACCATGCAACGGCGCGAGCAAGGGCAGAACGGCGGTGACGCATAGGGCCCAGGGGTAGCCGACGTTCATCCACGCCAGCAAGCTCAGGCTTACCGCCAGCCACAGCCAGACCGTCAGAAGCCGCGTTGTGCGCGCCACGCTCACGGGCTGCGGTCCAACCGACTTGCCAGCCTTGCCACTCGTGCGCCGAGCGCGCGCGCCAGATCCCGCTCCGGCTCGGATAATTCCCCGGGACCGCTCACGCCGGCGGCGTGGCTCGCCCCGTACGGCGTGCCCCCGCTGCGGGTGTCGGTCAAGCCGCGCTCGGTGTAGGGCAGGCCCACCAGTACCATGCCGTGATGGAATAAAGGGACCATCATGGAAAGCAAGGTGGATTCTTGACCGCCATGAATGGTCTGGGTGGACGTGAAAACCGCGGCGGGTTTGTCCACCAGCGCACCGGAAAGCCAGAGCGCGCTCGTCCCATCCAGGAAGAATTTGAGAGGAGCGGCCATATTGCCGAAGCGGGTGGGACTGCCCAGTATCAAACCGCTGCACTCCACCAGATCGTCGTGCGTCGCATAGGGGGGACCCTCGTCGGGCACGGCAGAGTCCAGCCGCTCGACCGTGGCGGCGACCGGCGGCACTGTACGCAGTCTCGCCCGCATGCCAGGAACTCCTTCGACACCTCGGCAAATTTGTCGCGCCAGCGCGGCGGTGCTGCCTTGGCGTGAATAATACAAAATTAGGATCTCGCTCATCGGTACGCCTCGTGGGGAAAACACTTGATTCATCGCCCTATGCAGCGTTCGCGCAACGATTTATTCGCGGCGCATCGCGCATTGTAAGCCGCGGGTGGTTTGACGACCCTGACCGCTGTTGTTAGTGTCCGTTACCCGTATGTTGCGCCTCATCGCGGTATTTGTCGGCATCGCCTGCCTAGCCGGTTGCAGCAGCGCCCCTGTGCAAGAAATGAGCGACGCTCGGCAAGCCATTGCGGCTGCCAGGGTGGCAGGCGCGACGGAAGGATCTTCACCGGATTTCTACGCGGCGCAGGCGGCGATCGCGCGCGCCGAGCGGCATCTCGAAGCACGCGAGTACACGCGCGCCCGGTTGGCGGCGATGGAAGCCAAGCGCCACGCCGGCGCCGCTCTCGCCGATGCGCCCGCCAGCCC
>JALYHU010000236.1 GCA_030776345.1 Pseudomonadota bacterium
GCATATGGAAATGCACGTTCAAATTCAGCGCCGAGCCGAATCTCTGCACGAGGATGACGGCGCCGGTCGCGGCGGTGGCGCTGGTGAGACCAGCCTTGCAGAGGAGGTGGCGCGAGATCGCCCGATACACCTCGCCGAGCACCAGCGTCAGTGCTTCCGAATTGGTCGCCAGCAAGAACCGCAACGCATGGGGTAGCGAGAGCACCCATTGCCGCAGCGGTCGCTCGGGCAATACCTCATCCGCCAACAACGCCGCGGTCTCGGCCATGCGTCGGCCGCCGCAGGAGGGGCAGAAGCCGCGCTTCTTGCAGCTGAACGCCAGGAGCTTCTCGGCATGACATTGCTCGCAACGCACACGCAGGAACCCCTCATCCAGCCGCCCGCACTTCAGATACGCATCAAACTCCTCCTGCTGCACGAAACCCGGCAGCGGCCGGTCTGCCGCGGCGCGCAGCTCACGGAATGCGGGATAGTGCTGCTCGACGAGTTGGTACAGCAGCGTGCGTTCTGGTCGGTGCCGGGAATAGCCGGGCGGATCGGTGAACGGCGGCGAAGGCGGTTGCCGCACAGGGGCGGCGGCGGACATGGTGGGCGGTCCTGCAACGGGCGAGGACGCAACAGACTATGTCGTTGGGATACCTGACGAACCCCGCAAATGTGTCCTGTTCGATGAGAAAGAACATTGCGGGGTGAAAGTGAAAGCTCACGTCGTTGATCGGAAGGACCGCGTCGTCAAATACGGTAATCGGCTGTCGCGCAGGCGGCCAGTGCAGCGAAACTCGGAAGCTCAATTGATGCCCACCCTAGGCTGCTCGAACGGGTGGCTCTGTCAGCAGGCGAAAGGTAGGAGCCACGGCCATCGGACGCCCGTGGATGGATGGTTGGTGGGCCCGCTCACCATCGAATTACCGCGGAAATGCCTAGTTTTATAGGCGTTTTACTAATTCGATTATCTCAGTTACCCCGTTTATTACCCCGGCGTTTTAGCCTGCGAGTTTCCTAGTGAAGGCCGGTCAAAACCCACTGTTTCGTGTGATATCGACAGATTACGACATGATCTTGTCAATTGACAAAAATATGTCAGAATATGTCGATGAGCGCCCTTACTGACCCTTGGCATTTTCCTCGTCCGGACCTCGCGCAATCCTATCTGCGGAGTTTTGATCTCGGGTTGACGTCGGCGCGCGGCTTATTTGCACGTCGTCGCATGGGCAAAAGTGAATTTCTAAAGCACGACTTGCTTCCCGCAGCCATGCACGACGGATACTTGGCAGCCTACACCAACCTCTGGGATTCCACCGACCATCCTGGGCAAGCGCTGGCGACAGCCATTCTGCTGGCTACCCAACCCAAGGGACTAGGCAAGTTCTGGACGGACCTAAACGCCCCGATTCGCAAACTCAAAGGCGGCGGCAAGCTGCCGTTGGGCATTGAAGGTTCTGTCGAGCTGGACTTGGCTGAAAAGGAAAAGGCGGCGGTCCCCGCAATCCAAGCTGCATTGCAGTCGGCTGACAAAGCCAAGAAACGGTTGCTACTTGTCATCGACGAAGCACAGGTACTTGCCGCGCCGGAACACAAGTCAGTAGCCCACGCGCTACGCGCGGGACTGGACATTCGCAAGCCCAGCATCAAGGTGCTATTCGCAGGGTCCTCGGAGGCGGCCCTACGAGAAATGTTTTCGCGTGCAGCAGCCCCGTTCTACAACTGGGCTCCACTGGAACCATTCCCGCTGCTGGGACGCGAATTTGTCGCTGCCACGGTAAAACAGCTGGCCACCGTAGCAAAGCGCCCCTTGAGCCTGGACGACGCCGTGAAGGCGTTTGCTGCCCTGAAGGAAACTCCCGAGTTCTTTCGTTGGTACATCGAGCGCTATCTGATTTACCAGCACCAGGGGCCTGAGCAGGCACTGCGATATATCCAGGAGCGAATACACGACGACACGAGTTACACCAAGACTTGGAAGGAGTTGAACCGCGCTGATCGCGCGATACTGCTGTTGGCGGCCCGTGGCGTGCAGGACCTTTATGGAATCCACGCGCTCGAGCAGCTTAAAGATCTGCTGGGCTCTCCTAACGTGACGGTCAGCGCTCCCCGGACATCGCTACGCCGGCTTACGAGTCCCAAGCAGCAACTGCTAGCGCGCGTGGATCACGGAGCCTATCGCTTCGAGGATCCGGAATTCCAAGCCTGGGTAACTACTCGCCGAACCGTAGACTGAATAGCGCGGCCAATCAGCGGCAGCATGTTCCCTGGCCGCTCAATTCATGGGTACCAACATCGGCACGCTACCACTAATCGAGCGTCGCTCATTCACCTCCGTGAGAAGGAGCACGACGTCCTGCAGTGCAAAGCTGACACGGATATTTCCAACCTTCTCGAATTCTGGAAGCGGAGTGAGCAATGCTGCACCGTCTTCACTCAATCGGTACAGACCATCGAGGCCCACCGCGAGCACTTGTCCGCGAACCGACGCTAGGCCGAAAAAAGCCACTGTCGCGGCGGGCTTGTCGCCCCGTGTGGCTGGCAGCGGCAAACCTTTGACATAGTAGGCCTTCGAGTAGAGTTCTCGGACCCGCTCGCCACAAACCTCATCGATCCGTCCGTGGCCAAGAAATGCACGAGCCCGATGGCGATCACGACGCAGTCTTTGTTCCAGGGCGCCGGAACGATGCCGTTAACCGGATCACAGTCACCATTGAGAGCGCCGCCACATAGCTCGCGTGTCCGGCTCTCGATGTATGAGACGCGGCTGGTGCGTCGGTCGACTCGCGCGAGCCCCCCACCCCACTCACCCGAGTTGATTCCGAGTAGCACGTCATCCTTGCGCGCCAGGATTGAGGCCACCCCCAGAATGGGCCGAGTTCTGGGCCAGTCAACATCGCGAGGTCTAATCGTGTTGCCGACGACCTCCATGACTCGCCGCGTCGTCAGGATTGTCGCCGGCTCCCCGCTGGTACTCACCCCGAGCAGCCGCTCTTGCTTCGTTGAAATGCCGGCAAACGCTCTGAACTCCTCGCCCGTCCAACGCCTGATCGTTAACGGCGCGTCATCACCGCGCGGACTCGTGGGATCTAACACTCCAAGACCGGGGGTAACTCTAATCGGGCATCTAAAGTTACCCCGGAAGTTACCCCAAAAATGTCCGGCTGCCCCCGATCCTCGGCGATCGTTAGCGACCATCGGTTGTAGGCCGATTCGAGTCCGATACACCTGTTATTCCGGTGTTTTGACCCGAATGCCGTCCCTCCCCGATCGTTACCGGTCGTCCCCGCACCTCGCGAATTAGTGGGCCCGCTCGGACTCGAACCGAGGACCAAGGGATTCACTCGACCCCGCCGTTTCCGGTGGGAGTGGACTATCTCTTCACCCCGTTCTTCGAAAAGAGGGGGTGCGGGACGCTCTAGCCTGTCATTAAGCGCAACTGAAGCGCTCAGGTAGTCTCTGCACCTTCCGGCGGTGTACCGCCGGCTTGGCTCAGGGTTGCCATCAGCCGTGCTGTTAAGGTTTCCCTGAATTCATCCCGTCCACTTCGCACCTTGCGATGCGAAGGCACCATTACTTGATGAGTCCCCTGCTCTAACCAACTGAGCTACAGGCCCGACGGTGCGCATCCTACCACGCAACCACGGCAATCGTCCTTGCAGGCGTCGAATGCCGGCTGCGCCCAACAGTAAGGTATCGTTCGCGGTATGAGGCTTCCACCGCTACCGGAGATACCGGAAAAACCGGAGATCCCAGGGTCACTCGGTGTACCGGGGTTACAGGGGCTACCCGCCCTACCGATCAATGAGGCATTGCCGGCGTTGGCGGACGCCATGCGTGTACACACCCGGGTGCTGCTCCATGCGCCGCCAGGCGCCGGTAAGAGCACCATCGTCCCTTTGGCCCTGCTCGAAAGCCCGTGGCTGGGCGGGAAGAAAATCTTGATGCTGGAGCCGCGCCGAATTGCCGCGCGGGCGGTGGCCGGGCGCATGGCGCAGCTGCTCGGCGAACCGGTGGGCAGGACGGTGGGGTACCGAACTCGCGCCGACACCCGCGTCTGCCGGGAGACGCGCGTCGAGGTGGTCACCGAAGGCATTCTCACCCGGATGCTGCAAGACGATTCCGAACTCTCGGACCTGGGCTGCGTGATCTTCGATGAGTTCCACGAACGCAGCCTGAATGCGGACCTTGGACTGGCGCTGTGCATGGAGAGCCAACAGAACTTGCGCGAGGATCTGCGCCTGCTCGTCATGTCGGCCACCCTCGATTTGGCGCCGCTCGCGCGGCTGTTGGACGGCGCACCCATCGTCGCCGCGAGCGGCCGCAGTTTCGATGTGGCCACTCATTACGTGCCGCGCCGTCCCGACATTCACATCGAAACGCAGACGGCGCAGGTCGTACGCCGTGCGCTCGACGAGCATGAGGGCGATATTCTGTGTTTCCTCCCCGGCGCCGCGGAGATCAATCGAGTAACCCGCGCCCTGGAAGGATTGAATATCGACTCCGCAGTGCGGGTATTGCCGCTGTACGGCGAGCTCGCGGGCGCCGCGCAAGAGGCAGCCCTGCAACCCGCTCGTCCGGGTCAGCGCAAAGTCGTGCTGGCGACCACCATCGCGGAAACCAGCCTGACCATCGAGGGCATTCGTGTGGTAGTCGATGCAGGATTGCGGCGCTATGCGGAATTCGATCCTGCCACGGGCATGAGCCATCTGGTCACGTCGAAGGTGTCGCAAGCGGCCGCCGACCAGCGTCGCGGCCGGGCGGGGCGTTTGAGCTCGGGGGTTTGTTATCGGCTGTGGTCGGAAGGAACTCAGGCATCGCTGGCGCCGCAGACGGCACCGGAAATTTCCCATGCTGACCTGGCGCCGCTGGCACTGGAACTCGCTTGCTGGGGTGCGGCCGACGCGGCGAGCTTGCGTTGGCTGGATCCGCCGCCCGCCGCACCGCTGGCGCAGGCGCGCGATCTGCTGCGGCAACTCGATGCCATCGATGCGGCTGCCCGAATCACGCCTCACGGCCGCGCGCTCGCGACCGTCGGCGCGCATCCGCGCTTGGCGCACATGCTGGTCAAAGCTCGCCGTCTGAGCGCACCACGGCTGGCAAGCGATCTGGCGGCCATCTTGAGCGAGCGCGACATCCTCCGGGCTTCGCCAGGGGCGCGTGATGCCGATGTGCGCCTGCGCGTCGGCGCGTTGCGCGGTGAAGTGCACGCTTTGCCGCCGGGCATCGACGTCGACCACCGTGCCCTGACGCAGGCGCGGCGCAGTTCGACCGATTGGCAACGCGACTTCGCGCACGGTGTGCGTGAGCAGGCAGATCCGCACGAGTTCACCGGTATCCTGTTGGCATTGGCCTATCCGGACCGCATCGGCCGCGCTCGCGGCGATGGCGGACGCTATGTACTCGCGAACGGCCGGGGCGCGCGCTTCGCGGAGCCGCAGGCGCTCTCGAAGTCGGAATTCATCGTGGCCGCGCAGCTCGACGGCGCCGAGCGCGAGGCGCGGATTTTCCTGGCCGCGCCCCTACAGCTCGAGCATATCGAGCGTCTGTGCGCAGCGCATATCGGTGAACACGCCGAGATCGTCTGGGATGAACGCGAGCAGAAGGTCCAGGCCCGGCGGGAGCGCCGCTTGGGCGCCTTGTTGCTGCAGACGAGCGATATCCGCGATCCGGACCCCTATGCGTTGCAGAGCGCCGCGCTGGCCGGTTTGCGGCACATGGGCATTGCGGTGCTGCCGTGGACTGCGGAACTGAGGCAATGGCAAGCGCGGGTCGCGCTCATGCTGCAATACGCGGTAGCTGCTCCCGAAGCCTGGCCCGATTTGAGCGATTCGGCATTGGCGGCGACGCTCGACGAGTGGGCACCCCCATGGATCACGGGGTTTGCACGGCGCGAACATTTTGCTCGAATGGACCTGCACAACGCACTGCGGACTCGGTTGTCCTATGCGCAGAATGTCATCCTCGAACGTGAAGCGCCGGCTCATTTCGTCGTTCCCAGCGGCTCCAGTATCGCCATCGACTACCTGGACGGCGAGGTGCCCACGCTATCGGTGCGGCTGCAGGAGATGTTCGGGATGAGCGTGACGCCGAGCATCGCGGCCGGCCGGTTGCCGTTGCTGCTGAAATTGCTGTCGCCCGCCGGGCGGCCGGTGCAGGTCACACGCGATCTCGTGAGCTTCTGGAATCGTGGCTACCATGAGGTCAAAAAAGACCTCAAAGGTCGCTACCCGAAACATTATTGGCCTGACGATCCGTACACCGCCGCGCCGACGCGCCGCGCGCGACCGCGTTGAATGGACAGCCTAAGCGCGGCACCCGTGATCGCAGCGGTCGCGCTCGATTTGCAAGGTGGCGTGATCGATGCGAAAGCGTTTTTTCAGAAACGGCGTCAGCGATCCGAGCAGCGCGTCCTCGGCGTCCCGGTCGGGTACCACCAGATGTGCCGTCAGCGCGACGCTGGTGGTGGACAGCGCCCAGATGTGCAGATCGTGCACGTCGGTGACGCCTCGTTGACCCGCCAGGAATGTCATCACCGCACCGGAGTTCACGCCGGAGGGAACGCCATCCAGCGACAAATGGACCGAGTCGCGCAGCAGGCTCCACGTGCTCACCAAAATCACGGCGACGATCAACAGACTCACCACCGGGTCCAGCCAGCTCCAGCCCGTGAGCAAAATGAGGCCTCCCGACATCAGCACCCCGACGGACACGGCGGCATCGCTCAGCATGTGGATGAACGCGCTTCTGCGGCTCAAGTCATCGTGGCTGCCGGCGTGCAACAACCAAGCGCTGATGCCGTTCAGAACGATGCCGATCGCCGCGACCCCCAGGACGGTGAATCCCGCCACCGGCGGCGGCGCGGCGAGACGTCCTATCGCTTCCCAGGCAATGGCGCCGCAGGCCATCAGCAGCAGAACGGCGTTGGTAAGGGCGGCCAAAACCGAGGAACGCCCCAAACCGTAAGTAAACTTGCCGCCGGGCGGGCGGCGTGCCAGCCAGATCGCGGCCAACGCGCACAAAAGTCCCAGCACATCGCCCAAGTTATGACCGGCATCCGCGATCAAGGCCACGGAGTTGGACAAAAAGCCGAACGTCCCCTCGATGCAGAGGAAGATCAAATTGAGCACCACCGCGATGCCCATCCGCACGTTCATGCCATCCGCCGTCAAGGCGTGCGCGTGCCCATGATGGCCATGGGAATGGGACGCTTCGCCGAGTGCATGGGCGCTCTCCTGCTCACCATGATGTTCGTGACCGTGGTCATGATCGTGACCGCCGCCGGGGCTTTTATGTTGCATTCGCGTGGATGTCCTTCAGTTGATCGAATCTCTGCAAACGCCACAGCCGCGGAAATAAGACGCTGGCCCAGAGGCCCGCTACCACCAATGTTACTACCCCGCCCACCACGATCGCCGGAACCAGGCCAAACCAGGCCGCTGTGAATCCGGATTCGAATTCGCCCAATTCATTCGATGCGCCGATGAATACC
>JALYHU010000237.1 GCA_030776345.1 Pseudomonadota bacterium
TCGATCATCACGAAGCAGTCCGCAGAGAAACTCGCACTTAAACCAGGCGCGAAAGCCTATGCCATCATCAAGGCATCCAATGTGATGATTGGCGTCGACTAGTACGTGTAGACAATGAACGGTCCGCCAGGGAACGTCTGAAAAACTGGTGACGAAGACTGAGAAATGGGATTTCGTTCCGATCGAGCGCTCGCGCGCGCTCGGGCACCTGATCCGTCGAGTTCCACTTCCCGAATAGGGCCATCCCCGTGATGGTGTAAAAGTCCCGATCATCGCCATGGTGGTAGCGAAGCACACCGTTCAATCGGTTGTAATCGTCCGGCACATCAAAGGGGCCGTCATTGGGATCACCTCAAGATTCGGATCATCACGTACGCCAAGACGCAACAAGCGATTGAATTCGCTGCACTGCCGCTATCGTACGTAAATTTCCGTTTCTTGAAGTCAAGCCAATCTGGCCAATCTGAGAGATCCGCGTGGCCCGCACAACGAAACTCAAGTTGCCGACGCATGTCATCGCAGCAAGGCGTGTAAAGCAAAGGCGTTAGCTTACAGCAGGCCTTCGGAGTAATTTGCATAATTACGCCCCCGGCTCGGCCGGCAACGAAGCGCGCGACACTGACATTCCGCGTCGGCTGCGAATCCGAGCACGGCATTGCTGGAATCCGTCCGTCACCGGTTGCCGGACTGTGTGTGCCGAACTCTGGAGCGCTGGATCCATCACTGGCGCGCTCTGAACGATCAAGATCGGGAGGCGATCGAAAGTCCGCACGGACACTTGAAGAACGCGATCCGCTCGTTTTCCTCGCGATTATAGGGCAGTTCTATTATCGGTAGAACTTCGTAGAACAACAATCCCTCGCACACAGATTCTGAGCCGGGGTCCGCAAGAGGACGGCCCCGTTACCCCCCCCAGATTAACTGACAATATCGGAGCGGGGGTGGCTTCTCCTTTCAAAACCATTGCGACAAGCCGCCTCTCGCCTGGCCAGCGCACGCGCTTCATCTATGGGGATCATCACACGCTTGGCAGCGATGCTAGCTTGTACCTGGCGCAGCACTCCGGTTTTCGCTGTAACATTTGGTCGCGATGCGATGAGTACGGTCTCGATCTCTTTGCTGAAAATCACGTGACCGTTCCCGTCGTATTTTTGGCCGACTACTTCGTCAAACCGGCCTCAATCGCGGCGAAGCGACCAAACGCCCTGAAGCGTCTGATCTACAGCGGCCGCGTCGCCAACTATCAAGCCAAGAGCGAGGACGGAATGCAGGCCGTCGCCGATGTGAGTGTTGCCTGCTCGCCAATGCAAGTTGATGGCTTTGATCTCCGCAGCTGCTTCGTCAACATCAGAATCAGGCATCGACGCGAACCAGCGTACTGGCTATGACACCCAGGTTGCGATAGAAGCGTGGCGGAGCCATACCCGGGATTGGCAATCGAGAGTGCCAGCGTGGGTCGGTACGGTGAGTTCGTTCGGCGCACCGGATCCAGTCCACAAGCGGCTTTAGCTGAAGTTCCAAATGATCTGCCGATAAGGAATGGTCGGATCGATGCGCGGAAACATCCGTGAAGATCGCATCACCACATCTTTTGCAGGCGGAACGCTGTATTGGGTGGACGGACGGTTGAATGTTGTACGAGGGAGTCATCGCTCCGCAAGTCTTGCATTCCGTTGTCAACCTTGATTTGTGCCATGGGCAAGAAACTAGGTTTTCGATTTGAAAAAAGATGCAGTGATACGCCTCATCGCGGCACTCAGGACATATCCGCACGCGTTCGCTAATGGTCAAGCGACAACGCCATCGAGGACCATACGCACGAAGCGTTCCCCTAACAATCGCCTCACCCGCCGCAATTGCGGGCTGCGGTACGATTACTCCCCGCCCGGTTAGCAGGTTGTTTGAGTCGGACGTATCCGCGAATATCAGTTGTTGCCATTTTGAAGCAGATACTTTGTTTTGGCGCAGATATTTAAACAGTATAGAACGGGCACTCTCATAGGGCCGAACTTGGTCGTCGTGCCAGCGTTCGGCCGCCGGCTTTCTGCTTATCTGGTGTGAAGGAGGTTTTGAAACATCTATTCTCCGTGGAATTCGTCGACGTCCCTTTGGTCGCGCGCACTTCTGTCCACCGAATTCCTCCAAGCGTTTTATCACTATTGGTGAGCCAAACACCAGCAAGTAAGTCGTTGGCGCGTCCCGAGCCCCTGGCTCTGATTTAATCGCCCATATTATCTCGTGAGATGACCAGAAACCGTTGTATCCCGCGATGGGCGCGAAACAACTGTCGCGTGATGCCGGATAATTTGCCGACGCGCGCTGCCGGCAACGCTCGAATTCATATGCCGTTGCCACGCAGGAATAAAAGTGTGCGAGAACTTCGATCGTAAAGAGCACGTTGGGGGCGGCCCCGTCCTCAACGCACATATTGGCAAACTCATCCCTTGTTTCGTAGCTTAGATTGCCCTTACGGTCGCTATGCACAAGGTCCCACCGGGTGAAGGCGGCCGCGATAGGACAAACGTCATCATCCTGCACGACTTCGAGGAATCCGGGCGGGATGCGACGAAACGATATGGTGTCTTTTGCCGCGACAAGGCATCGACGGTGGCCGAAACAGTGAGTGCGCAGGATATATTTGCGCACCGACTTGTAGATGGCGTGCCGCTGCATAAACTCAACGGCGCGATATTCCGCGGTGGCGGCAGCGGGTCTCGTCGTTACCTTATAGAACGATAGAGGTCTCCGCGCACGTGCGTATTCGTCGTCGGGTAAGGACAGAGGTGCCAGATGCAACGCAATCTCAAAGGACACGAGGGCTTCTGTTTCGGCCTTGTACTTTTCGTCGATAGAGAGTTGTGAGAACGGGGCATCGGTGTGCTTATGAGAATAGCTGTCGAGGCTCCTTAGCCAGCTGTCGATGGGGTATAACGCTTGCTCAATTTCACGATGCACATCAGGTGATTGAAACCATTGCTTAGGGTCGAATTCAACACTCAATGGACGAGAGCAATGTACACAGTGAAACGGCATCGCGAAGGACTCCACTAAAAGCCCCAGGCGCACGGTTTGAATATCGCAGTGGGGACATCTCGTGCGTAGTTGCTCGTGGTGGCGCGGACATTTTAATAGCCCTTCAATCTGAAATAGGGTCGAATGAAATCCTTCGCGGAGACAGGAACTGCAATATCGAAGCGCTTCCGCACTTGCCAGGAGTTTAGGCCACGTCGAGCCATAGGCGGTGAGGTAACCGTCGAGTACGAGGCCGGACGGCATCAGCATCTTGTGGCGACGGTATGGATTAAATATCCATTCGGCCCACAACAGATCGAGATAGTGCGTTCTTGCTAGGCCGGACGCGGCGACACCGAACAGATCGCGGGCGATATCGGAGGCGTTCGCGAGATTGGCCCAGGCATATTTTTGCAAGCGGTTAAACGCGCTCTCGAGCGGCAGACTCCAGCGTGTGGACCATACCCGCCCGTAGGGCTGTGTGAGCTCGTCGGGGCCGCCTGAGCTACTCACAATTGCGCCGTCCAATCAGGGTGATAGGTAAGGCCCAGGCTATCCGGGAATCCAGTGCTTTCGATGGCCACATTCCATTGCTCTGCGGATATCGAAAAACGTGGATGATCCAGGTCCCCATAGTAGGTGAGGGCGTATTGCAGTGCGCTTGCCACCCATTCCATTCCAATGCTGATCCGCGAATCCGGTGAGGCAGTTAGTCGAGCGCGTGCGAATGTCTTGAACTCTTCCCAACATTGTGTCGCACACGAGGCGAGCCGCCATCCATGGGCGTAGGCGTGCGGTAGAAAGAATTGGGTGAAGCACCAGCCAGAATCTTTGGGGTATTCCCCCTGAAATCGATCGTCATAGCACGCCATCACTTGATGCAACTCGGTCGCCGATGAAATGCCTTCGAAGGCGAAGACTTTTGACATAAATCGACCGATGATGTCGCCACGATGAGTTTCCCGAAGCACACAGCGCAATGCGGTGAGTTCAGGTTGCCCGAAAAGAATAGACGTTACCCGAATACCTTCCTTGTGCAAATCGTTGCTCAGGTCGATGAGCCAGGAATATTCTTCTGTGTTCAACGATTGCATTTCGTCAGAGATAATGACGAGGTTCTTTGAGTCATGAGATTGTGCAAGTACCCAGCAGGCACGGGCAAGCTGCTCTCGCGGGTCGGCGGTCTTACTGAATTTGACGCCCCCGTAACCGATCTGATGCAGCAGATCTAAGAAAAAGCGCGCGGAGTTTTTGCGGTTCTCATGATGCGCGTGAAAAGAAATGATGGGCAAAGACGGGAAAATTTCTTTCAGGCGTTCTTTTGAATAGGCAATGGCCCATGTTTTCCCAAAACGGGGGAACGCCACGAATGCGCAACTGGGCGCGCCGGAGGCGATGGTGTGAGTCATGATGTCGAAGGCTCGCACGACGGGAGGAGTGGGGAACTGGAAACCGCGCGTAACCACGGGGTGATCCCGGAATAACACCATCCGATCGGGAGCTTCCTCTGATGGCGATGGGTGAGACGCCTTCGGGACGCTCGGGTTGGGAACCTCCTTGTCAACTTCGGTTCGATTGTTCGTCATTTGACAACCCCACGGTGGCGGACCAGCGGTACAAAGGAGGGGGGCGTGGTCTGGTGCGCCTGGCGCGTCAACGGCGCCCCTGGCCGTCGCCCGACGGCCCCAGGCGTGACCGGCGGGACGGTCTGCGCTGTGACCTGCATGGCCTTCGCCAGGGCAGTCGCCTCAGGTGATACTCTATAGCGGCGACTTCTCTTGGCATCGCGGTGCTCAATTGCCTGCTGCGCCTTGAGTACCAAAAAGGATTGGAGGGGATCGTCGCCTGGGGCAACTCTCAGTGTTTTGTCGCGAATCGCAACGAGCACGTCGCGCCGAAGTGCAACATCGTGAGGAGTGCGATTCCATCCTGTTGCAGCGGTTAGGACACCGATTTCTTCGCCCGACGGCAGAAAGGCCTTCATGGTACGTAGGTCGTCGAGACTCACATGCACTCGGATTTCTCGACCAATCAGGTCATAGGCGCTGGCAAGAATAGGATTTGTATATCGGACGTTTGCATATTGAATATAGGGCCGGCGACCTTGTTTCGTGTCGCCCCGGACGGTTTTGACGAGGACTGTTACCCCAATTTCCGGAGCCCACGGGGGCAAGGGCGGTAGCACTCGCGGCAGCCAGGAACTGGATGCACCCAGCACCGCATCGCTCAGCCGCTCGAGCGGCGAGGCGTGTCCAAGCGAATCGCGCGGTGTGCCGTTATATGTACACACGACGATGTCTATCAAATCCAGCATCTCTGCGACGAGCATCTTGTACTTCACTGCGTTTTTTGCTGCGTCGGGTCGGTGTGGATCGGCCGGCCCGGTTCCGGTGGTATTGGGCAGACGCAGAAAGCCCGATCGCTCAAGTGCGGAAAATAGGCTCTCGACCAGGGGGCGCCGGTACCATTGGCGCACCGGGCCAAAGTTCATGGCGCAGCCGAGGCGCCGACGTAACCCTTCGGACACATCAATCGCGCAGTGGATGGAGGCGTTGTCCACCCAGAGCGTGTTCCAACATAACCCGACTGCCTCCGGCAGCGCGGCTGAAGGCATCATGGCGCCGTCTGGGTAGCGATGATCAGGTAGGGTTAACACCCGGGGCTTCCATGGTGTGAGCGCATTCCGAGCGGCCTTTATCACGTCTAGCGCTCCAGGCTCGCGTCCCATCGCGACGTGGTAGCCGAGGACGGCCGTGGAATAGTGATCCACAATGGGCAGAAATTGCATCCTGTGAATGGGGATGAGTTCGACGCGGGTGGGTGTTGGAATACCGATGCAGCCAATGAGGTTCAGGCGATGGGCATCGATTGAAACCAGGTCAAGAGGCATTTCGGCGACCATGGGAGCTGCCTTGCCGAGACCGACTCGGGCGCGCACCCGCGCGTCACCGCCTCCCGTGCGCCCGGCGGCCATCGCGAAATGCGCGCGCAACAGTTCGCGTGCATAGCGACTGACAGAACGCCGCCCCTGATCCTGGGTATTCAGTGGATAGCGGGTTTGGGATACTCCGCCACGTCGGCACAATCGGCGAAAGTGCCCGTACGTCTCAGCGTGCGAGAAGCGCGACTCCCGCACGGCGTCTATGACTTTTGTTGAAAGAATGGCCTTCTCGAGACCCGCAGCGATCTCCGGGTGGTCCGCCAAGAATTGATGGAATGCGCCGGCGTGGCCATAGGGTCCAGTTGCGGGGGCAGCTTGGCGAACATACTCTCGCGTGTGTTGATACGGCAGCAGCGCCCGCCAGCCGTAAACTCGTCCGTCCTCGTGCAGTGATAGACAACGATTGAGACAGCGGATGATCTGGGTGCGGCTTATGGCGTACTCGATCTGGATGAACCGCAATGGTTGACCTTCAAGATACGCACGAATGGCCCGCTGTCGCCGATTTACGATGTCGCGAACATCGGGAGATAACGTCGATGTATCCAGCTGCGGCCACGCTGTGAGGTCGCGCAGGCCTTGAGGCAAATCTCTCCGAGAACGGCCTGTTAAGAGACTAGCCATCTTGTGACCCTGTGACCCACACCTGTGAGTAGGCGCAGAGCGGCTTCAATTCGAGGTCGGAAGCCAGCTTACCGTCCTGAAGGCATTTAAACAGCGCGGCCAGATACACCGAGCGCATCGCCGGATCAGTTTCTCGAAGTGCGACGTCGACGGTGCAATGACGCTGGAGCCTAAAGATCTCGGCAAGCTCAGCCCGCTGTGGCTCCAGGACCAGCTCACGGCAGGCAGCTTGGTAGGCGAGGGCGCAGCGCCAGTTGGCAATCAGTTGGCGGTGCTCTGCAATAGTTGCGTGCGTGATCATCCCATAGTCAAAGCCCGCAGTGGTCGCCGCGACAGTCTGTTCTTCTCGACGTGCGATTTCGCTCGGCAACAGATCGGTTTCGTCGCTTTTGATTTCCCGAAGCTGTGGTTTATTGGCACGAAATTCGACCAATACGTCGAAGTGCGCTTGTCGCGACTTGGTGCCAGTCGAGACAATGATCGGGTCGGGCTCGAGTTCGTAGCGCACGACGCTTGGATCACCCTCGAGCCAGCAAAAATGTGCGAATTCTATGTCGCTTTTGAGAATGACATCGCGCTGCAAGCGTGGGCTGTAGTGATACCAAAGATTGAAGAGCGCGTGACGGCGCTCGCCCTGGGCCTGTCGCAGGCGTGAGCGCCCCGGTCCGAAAATCTTTCTGTGGGTAGGGGCACCGGCGGTTCGGGATTTCGGCATTGCACGACTCCTGCGCTGTCGCACAACGCTGGAGCGTCCGACCCAACTCTCGTCCGACGATTCGATGTTGCAGCGCGCGTTCCGGAAGCAAGAACGCACACCCTCCTTGACTTCTTCACCAGGGGCGTTAAAGTCAAAGTACGAATTGTTTTGTCGACGCAGATTGCGGCTCAACCGTGCCACCGGTTGGGCCGTTTGCGTTTTTACGGGCGAAAATTACTTCGGCTAGTTACTCCAGCGTTGAGCCTCGTCAAGCGAGTAGGAGTGATGATTATGGATATTTAATAGCCCGAAGCCAAATCAAGTGCGTCTCCTGCGTAGCGCTATGCAACAAAATAGCGTCGGCGCTAGTCGGGGCCCGACCCGGTTGGCCGCATGGGGATACGCCTGAACGGAGTTTTTGCCTGCGTCGCCGAGGGATGGCGAGAGGGTCCAAAGAGCACAATGCACCATAAGGTACGATGCTTTGTGCTTTCTCCCAGCTACGTTCGAATAACTGCTATTGGAATCGCTCTCGGCGCCTCCGCGACCTTAACCAACGCAGCTACGGTCGCTGATTCAAAAATTGCCCGCGTGGAGGAGGGACTTCTGCCGATCGCGGCCGTCCAAGTTGGGAAGCCGGCGACTATCCTCATTCGCTTACGTGACTATGACGTACCCGGCTTGAGCATTGCCGTTATTGACGGTGGCCGGATCGCGTGGGCGAAGGGATACGGCATGGCGGACGCGAACACCGGCAGACGTGTCTCGGCTACTACGATATTTCAGGCTGCATCTCTAAGTAAGCCTATTACCGCATTGGGGGTACTGTCGCTGGTTCGTGAGAAGCGCTTTACCTTGGATCAAGACGTCAATGAAAAGCTGACGAGTTGGAAGCTTCCAACTGGTGATTTCCATGTCACCCCCAGAATGCTGCTGAACCACACGGGCGGCGTAAATGTTGCCGGGTTTAGCGGATACCCGGTAGGCGCCCCGTTGCCAAGTCTCCTAGACGTCTTGGCCGGCCGACCTCCATCGAACAGTCCCCCGATTGCGATTGAATCAACTCCTGGGCAAGCTGCGAATTACTCCGGAGGTGGTTATGAAGTTCTTCAACAATTGGTCACCGACGCCGCTGGGCAGCCTTTCGAGGGCTTTATGCAGAAGGCGGTGCTTAGGCCTCTAGGAATGAAACAGAGCGTATTTGAAGAGCCACTGGCCCCAACGCGTCGCGCCAATGCCGCAATGGGTCACTACGCCGGCGGGCAACAAATTCAAGGTGGCTTTCGAGTGATGCCAGAGTTGGCCGCCGCTGGGCTTTGGTCAACTCCCTCGGATATTGCTCGATACGTACTCAGCATTCAGAGGTCCAATGAGGGAGAAGTCGCCGGACCCATAACTCCAATACTAGCGCGACAAACACTGACCGCCGGCTTGGGCCAGCATGGCTTGGGGCCGGTCATCAGCGGAGCAGACGAGGCCGTGCGCTTCGGCAACGATGGGTTCAATGAGGGATATGAATCGGCCTATGTGGGATATGTACATGGCGGCCAAGGCGCGGTAGTTATGGCTAACTCCGGCTTTGCATTTATGCTTATCGAAGAGGTTTTGGGAAGCATTGGCCGTGCATACTCGTGGCCGCGATTCGAAGCGACAAACCAGCGACCCCCTGATGACAATTGGGGACAGCAGCAGCAAGTGTTGCCAGTGTCGTCTCATACGCTCACATCGAGCGTTGGCGACTACTCCGTGGGAAACGACACAACGATTCATATCTTTTCCAAGGGCAACCGATTATTTGTAAATTGGCCAGGAAATGGGAACGCGGAAATTTTTGCAACGGCCAGTGGCCGTCTTTTCTGCCCACAACTCACGTTCTCGGATCTGGGCAGTCCGTGGCTAAAGTTTGTCGAAGATGGTGCCGGAGTCACTACCGCAATACTTGGAGCGCCCAATGGCGCTGCAAGGCTACTTCGGCTGCGTTAAGTCCGTCAACGAACTGGGCATCGGCCTAACGGAACCTTTCACGACTGTGCCAAACGCCTCATCTCCGGCCATTTGTGTATGGGAATGAAACGTTTGCTGTGACATGCTGAGGTCAGCCCAGCCGTTCACCAACGATACGACCAATTGCGGCAAATACGGATTCCAACTGAGCAGCTGTAGGAACTCCCCCTTGGGTATAGGCACAGACTAGCACCGGCGCATTTGACTTCGGCCACACAACAGCGATATCACCAGCAGCGTCGATGCCGTTATTGCCGGTCTTGTCACCCACTCTCCAGTTTCTGGGAAGACTGGTTTCTTCGATTGTGAGTTCGCCGTCAACGTAGCGTTGCGCGAGCGTTTCGGCCTCTCGGTCGGGTCTGAAACCCTCTAGGCCGACGGAAGCGCGCGCATAGTTGGGGGCCGCGCGCCGTCGGCGCTGTTCGGCGGGGTCGAGTAGAAGTGTGGGGCGCGGATGCTTCGTGAGGCAATCGCGCATGGGATGCCTTAACTCCAGAGCTGACGGCCGATGTGGTTCATTGCGGTCGTCCGAACGCTCCGGCCGCGCAACGTATCGCCACGCGATTGCTTGGTCACCGTCATTGATCGCTGTCTTCGCGAGGCGGGCCGGTCTCATCCAGCAGCCGAGCCGCCGGACTGGTACTCAGGCTACCAGATCGAAAATATCGCATCACGGTCACCACGCTGGCATGGCCGGTCATGGCCATGGTATCACCCAGCGGCACATTCTGACGCCCCGCCTCCGTAACGAACCCGCTGCGCAACGAGTGTGCGGAAAAGTCGCCGTCGATCCCGGCCATCGCACAGCGATCCATCACAATCTTGCGCACCGCCCCGGGCGAGAGGGGCTCACCGACCGTCGTGCCCTTGCGAATGCGTCGAAAAATCGCGCCGCTCCGAATGCCGCTCACCGCCAGCCAGGCTTCGAGCGCGTCCGCCGCGATTCCCACAATCGGCTTGTCATTCTCACCACGCTCCACACCGGCCTGATGCGTTTTGTCGTGACTCAGCCGATGTACCCACTGCCGCTCGCCCATTTTGTGGGTATTTTCGACGGTCACTCGGACCACTTCCGAACGCCGGCGGCCGCCACTGGCCCAAGCCAGTAGTAGCAGTGCGCGGTCGCGCAGCCCGCGCAGGGAGCCATCACAGGTGGCGAGGAGGGCGTCCAGCGGCTCTCGCGTAAGGGCGGCTTTACGCGCTGGCCCCACGCCGCGCTTGGCATACGCGCGCCGAGTCTGACGCAGCAATTCGCGCACGAGGGGATCAGCGCACGGGTTCGGGAGGTCTTGCATCGAATGAATTTTTGCCAGCACCGCGATCCGATGCAGCACAGTCGCCAACGCCAGCGCGCCTTGTTTGGTTTTGTGGCCGGATGCCACGAGGGCAGCGTCGAGGGACTGAGGTAGCTCATGAACAAGACCACCGTCGGTGGTTCGTTCGACGTGATCGACCACAAATTGCAGCACCACCGCCGGCGCAACGGGCAGGGCGAGGGCGGATTGATACCGGCCACTGAACCACGCCGCCCAGTATTTCAGGGCACTGCGATAGCTGGCGGTGGTATTGGGGGCTTCGCCTTCCCTGAGCAGATGCGCGACGGCTGCTTCGCCGTCCGCGGACAGACCCGACGCGCCGGGCGGCTTTAGCGTCGTCGGTAGGCTTGAGGCGGAAATGAGGGTGAGATGAGGCATTTTACTGTAAACAATACCAAGATACCTGTATGATTTATTACAGTATATCTAGTTAAGTCACGATAACACTCTCTTATCGTACCTAATATTTTGAATTGGAGGGCAGGGCAGTGACCACGCCGACAACTTCCCGGGGCATTACCGAAACAGACGTTTGGCGGGCTGCAGACGCACTGCTTCTCGAGGGCGCGCGGCCAACCATCGAGCGAATCCGTACGAAGATCGGCCGGGGTAGTCCCAATACCGTTTCACCATACTTGGAAACATACTTTCGCTCGTTAGGGGCGCGTATTGCAGATCCGATGGCCTTCTCGGCGCCACCCGCACTACCGGATCCCATTGCGGAGGCCGCGAAACACTTCTGGGAGGCGGCGCTCACCGCGGCGCGCGCTGAGCAAAGCAACCTTGCTGACCAAGCTCTCGCCTCGCTGGACAAAATTCGGAACGACCTCGAGTCGGAGCGGATCCAGCTGCGCGAATATAGCGCCAAGATAACCGCGCAATCTGAAGCCAAAGAAGCCGCGTTACAGCTATTGCATCTGCAGGCTAGCGATCTGCAATCTCGAGTCGACAGTTTGACCAAAGAGCTCAGTCAATCGAAGATGACAATTGAAAATCTACGCTCCGAAGTCTCTCAAGCCGCTGCTGATCGACAGCAATTGCAGCTGAAACTCGATACGGAACGCGTGAAATTCGAGGCATCGCGTGATGAGCAGGCCGTGCGCATGGAAGCTCATCAAAAATTATGGGCCACTCAGATTGATGACGCGCGGCAAGCTGCAAAACAGCAGCGTGACCGGCACACGCAGCTCGAACGCGAAACACTGATCCGTATTGACGACTTAACTCGTTCACTCGCAGACGCCAATTTAGAACGGAATCAGCTTTCCACTCAGCGGGTGGCGATGGAATCTGAGATAAGTCATCTACGCACCGAGCAATCCGCCGCAATCCACACGCTCAAAGAGTTCCGCGACCATGCCGACCAGAGGGAGACGTCGCTGGTGCGCCAACTAGAAGGCGTTCAATCCCAATTTACGGAGGCGCTGCAGCGTCTCGACATAAAGGACCGCGAGCACGGTGTGCTACTGCGGTCTCTTGTCGCCAAAAACGAAGCGCCAAAACCTACTCGCTATCAAAGGCGTTCTCGAACCTAGGCCATTTCAGGAATTCGCAAGCATGTTTGCAGACAGGGACGCCAACCAATGACTGAGAACTCGTCTAGTTCATCCGATAGTCGGTATTTTAAGTTTCTACGTGGCGCCGATACTACGTCGCCGGACCTCGATTGGCAGAAAGGCCCCGAGATGGTTCGAAAGGCGTTAAATGACGCGCTAAACGCTCGAAACTTCGCGTTTCTCATGGGCGCGGGGTGTTCATCGCACCGTCCCGAAGGCTCCGAATTGGGGATCGCCACAATGAGCGAACTCGCGAAGGAGTTTTGTTCTGCCAGCCTCGCTCCTCCTGAGGTGGCCGCCGAGCAGTCCGATGAATGGGATGACATTGGCGACAAAAAGTCGACTGATGATGATCAACTAGCATGGGCGCTCAGCCCTGCCGAGATTGAATATCTTGTGCAAGTCGGTGTGGATCTCACAGCTACGGAATATTCACGCAATCTTGAGCGTCTTCTGGAATTGCTACACAGCCTTCTATTCGTTTTGCAGCGGAGCAATAAGCCTGCCCAGCAAAGCAGGGCGACAGAGATATCGGCAATAATCGAGAAGGTGCAGCGGTTTCTTCTCGAACGCTGTTCGAAGGGGGCATTTTCGAACGGCGATCATAGCGTACGAACTATCTACGAGGTTTTTTACCGGAAGTTGGTTCTGCGGGACCGCTCACTCCCTCGGCCATGGATCTTTACGACAAATTATGATCTCTTCAATGAGGTAGCCATGGACCGGCTAGGCTTACCCTATGCTAATGGCTTCTCTGGCGTGATTGAGAGGCGTTTCAACCCGGCCACATTTCGATACGCGCTGGCCGAGCAGCTCGACGTGACAAGCCGCAAGTGGTCGGCGGTCGATGGCTTCGTATATCTGTGCAAACTTCACGGGTCTATTAGTTGGACGGAAGACGACCATGGCCTTTTCCCGATTCGGGAACGCTGGCCATTCGACGCGTCATCGAAGGTGATGATATTTCCGACGCCGGCGAAGCAGAATGCGAGCCTCGGCTCTCCTTATGCCGACCTCATACGGGAGTTCCAATCTCGCTTAGTCCGGGAGCAAAGCGTTCTAATAACCGTGGGGTATAGATTCGGCGACCAGCATCTGAACAACATCATTTACCAAGCTCTAACCGTCCCGACTTTTCGGCTCATTGTGTTTGCCGACCCAAACAGCGACGGTGAAATCGCAAAACTACGGGGTCTAAGCGACCCGCGCATTTGGATAATCGGTGGCGACGGTCCTACGGTGGGTAGCAAAGCACACTACTTCGACACCGTTGTCGAACATTTTATGCCTCAACGACCAATTGAGCGGGTGGATGAAGCCGTACAAAAAGTGCTAGAGATCATGGGATCGTCGAAGGACAAGGCATCATGAGTGCTGACGACCGAAAACGCGCTATCGGGAAAGTGATCTCTGTAGCCGCTGACAAATTCGTCGTTGAGATGCATGCGGGTACAGATAATTTTACTGTCATTGGATTCGACGGCGTGCACTATGTAGCCAGACTCGGCACATTTCTGATGATCTCAGCCCACTCTGAATATGTGGTTGCTGAAGTCGTTGGGCTCAGAGAGAAGGATGTTCCGGGAGTAGTTCATCGACTCGGTGAGACCGACAAGGCCGATTCGGCCAAGTTTCTTGACTTAGTGCCCGTTGGTATGCTGCCGAAGAACGGCGGTGGTCGCTTCCGATTTGGCGTGTCAATTTATCCGTCACTCTATGCGGACGCCCTCTACGCGCTGGATTCCGAGCTTGATAAAATCTTCGACGCCGAGGACCTTCCAAGCAATCTCCGAAGTGCCATTACCGGCTCGCCAACCTCAACTACACTCCGTGTTCTCGGAATCGGTGACTCCGTAATTTTCGAGGGGTATGAGGTCAAGGTACGCATTGATGAATTTTTTGGTGGTCACTCCGCCATCCTCGGAAATACCGGTAGTGGAAAATCCTGTACCGTCGCCTCGATTTTGCAGTCCATTTTTGCCAAGCCCGAGGAATACCGTGCGCGGGGAGCAACGTTTTTGGTCTTTGACGTAAATGGAGAGTATACGAACGCCCTGGCAGGACTTGCAGCGGCGGATGGGATCGGTGTGAAGCAAATAATATTGGATGGGACTCATTCGACGGACCGATTTAGACTGCCTCACTGGTTTCTTGATCTCTCCGAGTGGGAATTGCTTCTGCAAGCAAGTGAAAGAACTCAGTTACCTGTATTGCGGACGGCTCTAGGTCTCACCAGCCTACTTCAGAAGCCAGTTGGCGAGAAAATCGCCATTCAAGAGCATTTCGTGGCGACCTGCATCATTGAATGCTTCCGGGGTGCCGACGGCGATTCTCCTGTTTCTAAATTTCAGCGTGTGGGATCGCTGCTTCAGAAATACGGCACTGCAGGATTGAACAGATCGACATTGACGAAATACGGCGCCAACGAGAAATTCGGTAATTTTCCGGAGGGAAGGCAAGAGGCCTTTCTCGCCGAGCTACGGTCGAAATTGATGCAGGATGTGAATCTACCCTCCTATACAAATCGGCCTTTTTCCTTTAGCGAACTCGAGGAGTGTATGGATTTTGCGATCCTATACGAGGAAGCACATGGAAACCGGCAGATTCGCGACTATTGTTCGCAAATGTTGACTCGGCTGAAGAATTTGGCCGATCGCGCGGAGTACGAGTTTCTGAGATTTGAATTGAAATCGGACCGTGCACAAATGCAGTTGCCGGACGAGACTTCGTTCTTGTATGAGATTCTAGGGTTGAGCCCAGTGACGGGCGGCGCAGTGAAGACCCATCAAATCATAATACTCGATATGAACTCTGTAGATGATGAGGTTGTGGAACTCGTATCTGCAGTTGTCGCGCGAATGTTGCTGAAACAATTGCGTCAAGCGGACCCTCGTAATCGTTTCCCAGTTCATCTGCTTTTGGAGGAAGCTCACCGATACATTGCCGATTCGCCTTCGAGGTATGCCGTAGACGCCAATCGCATTTTCGAGCGTGTCGCCAAAGAAGGGCGAAAGTACGGCCTATTTCTATTGGTTGCCTCTCAACGGCCTAGCGAGTTATCCAGAACAGTGCTTTCGCAGTGCTCCAACTTTATTGTGCATAGAATCCAGAATCCGGACGATCTTTCGCAGATACGGCAGATGACCCCATTTATATCTAATTCGGTTCTACAGCGACTGCCTTCACTTCCAAAACAGCACGCGCTTGTTTTTGGAACCTCGGTTAATCTGCCTACTACATTTAAAGTCCGCGATGCGAAACCGTTGCCAGCCAGCGATGACGCTAAAATTCGCGAACTGTGGTTTCATGAATCGGGCCGTCTTGCCGGCCTGCGATTGGACGATCCGTTGCTGCGTTAGGTCTATATGTGGTGTCTGCTACAGCAGCCGCTGCTAGGGGGCTTTCGACCGCCACTGCTGATAAGGACTGTTGCCGAAGACCAGTGCGTCCAAGCAAACTTATCCGAGTTCCGGACACGAACTTTCAGACTTAACTCTCGGCTAGGCTGACTTGGGGTTATCTGAATTATTCCCAACACTAACAGTAGACAAGGGTAGTAAATACAATGCCCTGAGCCGTCGTAGGTCCCGAACAATTTGTTGGTTGGGTGGGACATCAATTGTCAGACGGGGACGTCGTCTTTCAGACGCGACAATTCCATTGGACATCAATTGTGAGATACGGACATCAACTGTAAGCACCCGGTGAACCCACCTACCTAATGCCCCCGGATGTTGGGACGCTACGCCGACTCTTAGCAAGTGGGTTTGGCGTACACGTGAACACTACCGAGGGAGCTCTGACTACGGGCCGGCGTCGCCGACGGCACCACAGCGTATTCTTCAAGGCCGAGGCGGTTGGCGCCTGCCAGCAGCCAGGCGTATCGATCGCATCCATTGCCCTAGCCCGGGGACTGAGCGCCAGCCTGTTGCGTCGCTGGGTCCAGGAAGCGGAGAGCGGTAAAGCGCCCATCGCGATTCGCTCAAGCGGATCGAGCACCGTACCGGAAGGCGCCGCCGGCTTTGTGCCTGTACCGCTGCCCTCGAGTGCGACCGAGAGCATGATCCAGATCGAGTTGCGCAAGGGCGCGAAGCGAGTGAGCTTGCGTTGGCCTGCGTCGCAGGCACGCGAGTGCGCGCTGTTGCTGCGGGCACTCATGAAGTGATCCGCATCGATGCCGCCTGGATTGCTGTAGAGCCGCTGGACATGAGAGCCGGAGTAGACACGGCGCTCGCACGCGTGGTCAAGGTGTTTGGTGAGGCGCGTTCGCATCACGCGTACCTGTTTTTGAACCGCCGATCGAACCGACTGAAGGTATTCGTACACGACGGCTTTGGCCTGTGGCTGTGTGCACGGCGGTTGCAGCAGGGACACTTCATGCGCCCGAGCGTGCACCGGGGTGAACGCTTCGAGTTGTCGATGAGTCAGCTGCAAGCACTGACCGTAGGACTGCCGTGGGAACGGTTGGACGAGTACGCGAAGATCAGCATTTTATAGGCTTTTACGCACACGCGGGTCTGTCATCGCGGCGTCAGTTGTGGCAGGATTAACTCCCATGCAGTTGCCGCACGACATGGCACAGATGAACGCACAAGAGTTGCGGGATCTGGCCACCGCGCTGTTCACGCAGGTCACCCAGCAGAGCCACGAGCTCAAGCACAAGCAGCTCAAGATCGATCAGCTCACCCACGAGATGGCGGTCCTGAAGCGCTGGCAGTTTGGCCGGCGCAGCGAGAGGCTGGACCCTGCGCAACGCAGTCTCCTTGACGAGACGATCGATGCGGATCTGGAAGCGATCGAGCGCGAGCTCGAGGTCCTTCAGCCCCAGCGTCCCGAGCCTACGAAGGGCATGCCGCGCCGTGCGGCACTTCCGGCACATCTGCCGCGACGGGATATTCCTCACGAGCCCGACAGCACCGTGTGCCCATGCGGGTGTCAGCTCGAGCGCATCGGGGAGGAGATCAGCGAGCGGCTCGACTACGAGCCCGGCTCCTTCGAGGTGCAGCGCCACGTTCGGGGCAAGTGGGTGTGCCGGCGCTGCGAGACGCTGATCCAGGCGCCCATCCCGGCGCAGATCATCGACAAGGGCATCCCGAGCGCAGGCCTTCTGGCCCACGTGCTGATCTCCAAGTTTGCAGACCACATACCCCTCTACCGGCTGGAAGGGATTCTGGAGCGCTCCGAGGTGTCGGTTCCTTGCTCGACGCTCGGCGCGTGGGTGGGTGGGTGCGGCGTTCAGTTGGCTCCGCTTGCTGAAGCGATGAAGCACGAGTTGCTTAAGCGCGCCGTGCTGCATGCCGATGAGACGCCGGTGTCGATGCTAAAGCCCGGCCTCGGCCACACGCATCGGGCCTATATCTGGAGCTACGGCAGTACGCAGTTCGAGGCATCGCCGCTGGTCGTGTACGACTTCACCGAGAGCCGCGGCGGACACCATGCACGCGCCTTCCTGGGCGGCTGGAGCGGGAAGCTCGTCTGCGACGATTTCTCCGGTTACAAAGCGCTTTTCGAGCGCAGCGTGACCGAGGTCGGGTGCATGGCACACGCGCGCCGCAAGTTCGAGGAGCTCAAAGACACCGAGCGCAGTGAGCTCGCGGCCGAAGCGCTGCTGTTTTATGGCCTTCTTTACGACGTGGAGGCCAACGCGCGTGAGCAGTTACTCGATGCCGCCGCCCGCCGTCGGTGGCGGCAGCAGCACGCTCGTCCTGTCGCCGATCATCTGCGCGAGTGGCTCACACGGCAACGGATGAAGGTACCCGACGGATCGGCGATCGCCAAGGCGATCAACTACACCCTCGGACGCTGGCAAGCTCTGACCCGCTATATCGATGATGGCGATTTGCCCATCGACAATAACTGGGTCGAGAACCGTATCCGTCCGATCTCGGTCGGTCGCAAGAACTGGCTTTTCGCTGGCTCCCTGCGTGCCGGGCAGCGCGCCGCCGTCATCATGAGTTTGATACAGTCGGCCAAGTTGTGCGGCCACGAACCCTACCGCTACTTACGCGACGTGCTGGAGCGCTTGCCGACTCAGCCAGCCAGTCGCCTCGCCGAACTACTGCCTCACCGCTGGCAGCCCATGCCGGCCACGACCACTCGCCCCAACTAGAATTCTCCGTCAAGGTGGGATGCCCGGGCGCTTACCATCAACTTTCAGACGCGACACACACCTACCGACGTGGCCCTGGACGACACACTTTTGCTACCGTTAGAGACACAACTTTGTGTCTAAGAACTTCTTCCGCCCAACGGTACGGGAGCATCCACCCATAATTTAACATAATATACATTATACGAAGTGTGCGTGTAGCAGCCAAGTTCAGATGTCCGAATCTAGTTCTTGAACACAACCGCTGCTCCAATACTTGCTTTTACCTCATATGCCGGGATGTTCCGACTGCACCCACTCCTGGAACGCCTCATCCTCAAACCGGTAAACGCCTTTCTCCGATTGGGTAAGGATCTGGCGTTCGCGGAGCCGCCTCAACGAGTTTTGCGGGACCGACCGGTCAGCCGAATGTCCAAGCTTAAGTGCGTGCCCAATTATTGCCAATGACTTCGAGCCGTGCAGATCACCTTCACCGAGAGCCACCCACCGCAGGACCAACATATCCGCCGGCAACAGGTTGCTCCATCGCTTGGCGAAGCCTGCTTCCGCGTAGATAGATTGCCTGCTAATGTCGATCGCATGATCCACACCCTCAAATGCATTTCCCAGGTACTGGGATAGGAATCTTCTGAAAAGTTCCGGCACCCCCTTCAGTGTATTGAAGGCCCTCAAAGTATCTGCAAGCTGAAGCTTCATCGTGGTCAGAGCATTGGCGCGTCTGGTTAGCTCACGAACAAATTCCTCACCGAGCAAGGGCAACGGCTCGACTCGAGCCCAGTTATAAAAGGCCTTGTCTTCTGCACCGAACATTATTCTCAATCGGTCTTCAGACGATCCGGTGAATATTACTTTCAGGCGATCTTTGCGGGTGTCCAAAAGTGCCCGCAATGCCATCTCCAGTGAAGCGTGCCTTCTG
>JALYHU010000238.1 GCA_030776345.1 Pseudomonadota bacterium
CCCTTGCGCACCACATAGAAATCCACCAGGTTGATAGCGGTCCACGGCGCAAACAGGTACAGCAGGATGGACAAGAATTCGCCGAATTCTTGCACGAAATTCTCCGATGAGGCGAGCGCCAAGCTGGACGCCGCCAGCATGGCGAGGAGCAGCGTCACTATTCGTTTTGCCGCCGTCGGACGGCTAGGCTTCAAGGAATCGACCACGCTGAGCAATGTCAAGGACGCCCCGTAAAAGTTCAAGGACGTGATCGTCAACAAGCCGAGTAAGGAACATAGCAAGAGCGGTTTGCCGAACCCCGATATCACGTGATCCGCAGCCGTTCGCAGGGCAGTGGCGACCTCGAGCGTCGGGTACAGCGCCGCCGCCAAGGTCCCGACGAGCATGGTCCACGCACCTCCGATGAAGCCGCCGAGGAAGGTCCACCAAAACGACGCCCCCACCCCGACGTCTCGCGGCAGATACCGCGAATAATCCGACACGTAGATGGACCACGCGACTTGATAGGACGCCGCCGCGAAAAACTGTGCCAAAAACGGCACCGCGCGAAAATCGCCGATAGCCAATTGTTCGGCGGGCAGGTGCGCCGTCGTCAGAACGGCTCCGGTGAACACCAGCAGTGCCGCGATCAGCAGGTAGGCGACGTAGCGCTGCGCCAAGTGTATGAGATCGTAGCCGATAACGGCCAACGAAACCGCGAGCAGCGCGAATATCGGCATGCTGACATTCGGATTCACGCCATACAAGTCATGCAGGGTCTGCGCCGCGAGGATCTGATTGAACGCGTTGAAGCCGATATAAGCGATGAGTGCCACGCCCCAGACCAACAATGCACCCACGTACCCGAACTGCGGGCGCGACTGGATCATCTGCGGAAGGCCGAGCTGCGGCCCCTGAGTGGAGTGGAACGCCATGAAAAAGGTGCCGAAAGCAGAGCCCAGCACGACGGCGATGGCCATCCATAGCAGATTCCCACCGAGTGCAATCCCCACTACGCCGGTGGCCACCGTGGCCAAATGAGCGTCGCCGGAGAACCAGACCGGCCACAGATGCCAGACCTTGCCATGTCGCTCAGCGATGGGAACGTAGTCGATCGATCGCTTTTCGATCAGCCGGTCGCCGAACTTTGCTCCCATGGCCTCGTCTTTATTTAGGATACGCGAGGAAAATGCTAACACTTCCGGCATTCTCCGTTGTCAAATCCCTTACGGCCGGATAGAGAGGTGCAACATGGGCATGGACGAAACCAAGGCGTCCCCGGACAAGGCGGAGCTCTCAGCCCCTTCGAGAGAAAATCTCGAGGTGCTGGCGAATTTCACCGAGCGCGAAGATGCCGCCATCTCCGGCATGCAATTGGCCATCGAACGGGTCAGCACCTTCTTCGGCAACCCCTGGTACTTTGCCTTCAGCGTGGTCTTCATGCTGGCTTGGGTACTCATCAATAGCTGGGGCAACCGCCACGGCTGGCCTCACGCGGACGCGCCGCCGTTCTTCTGGCTGCAAGGCATCGTCAGTTCCAATGCCCTGCTCCTGACGGTGGCGGTGCTGATTCGGCAGAACCGCATGGCACGGCTCGCCGAGCACCGCTCGCACCTGGATCTACAGATCAACTTGCTGACCGAACAAAAGGTCACGAAAATCTTGCAGGTCGTCGATGAGTTGCATCGCGAACTCACCGCCCTGCGCCGCCAGCCGGACACTCAGATGGAAGAGATGACCAAACCGGCCGATGCCCATGCGCTGCTGCACGCGATCAAACAGCAGACCGGCGACCGTTAGCGAGCCGCCTCAATACTCGAACTGGTACGAGAGCCCGACGCTGCTTCCCGGATCGTTTTCCGGCGTCGTGCCTTGGGTGATCGCAGTGCCGTTGCCCAAGCGCGTTTGCAGCTTCAGGTGCTTGGTCAAGTCCACATCGACCTGTACCTGACTGGTGCCGGTGGTGGTCTGCTTGCCTTCGATGTACACGCGTTTGCTGATGTAGCGTCCCGCAGCGATCGCGGCCCCTGAGTTCTGCGTGGCACCGGTGGCTGTCGTCGTGGTATTGGAGCCGACGCTCAACCGATCGAGGCCCAGGGTTTTCTGCAGCTTGACCAGCGGGTTGGAGCCGCCGCCGACGCCGCTCAACGTGGCAAGCGCGTAGCCGATTTGTGCAGCCTGCAGCGCCGTCAACTGCGCCGCATTTTCGCCGAACAGCAATCGCGCCAGGATCTCATCCTGCGCCAGCCCGGGCGGTGAGCTGCTGAACGCGAATCGCGGCGCATCCGCGGGGCCGCTGATCGCGAGGGTGACCGTGGAATCCGCCAGTGAGGTTTCCGCGACGAAATCCAATGTCGGATCGATTTTCTTCTGCAGCCCCGCGCCGTCGAAACTCACCCTGCCCCGCTTGAATTCGAGCTTGTTGCCCACCAGCGTGAAGCTGCCTCGCTGCAAATCGAAACCACCGCTTGCCTGCGGTTGGTCGGAAGTGCCGCCGAGCTTTATCTCGCCGCCCATTTCCGCGTCCAGCCCGCGGCCTTGCACGAGGACCTGTCGCGGGGCTTGTATGACGATGTCGATGCCGATGACGAGTTTTTGGTCGGTCGGCGCGGCCGGAGTTTCGCCGCGGCGGCGCACATCGAGCACGACGACATCGGGCGGCAGCGAGTTCGGGATGCCGATGGTGGCGCGGTTGACGTGAATCGTGCCCGCGACGTCGAGGCGCGCGCGCGCGCTGCCCTTTACCTGCAGGTCCGCATCGAGATTGGCGGTGACGATGCTGCTCGCCACCGGTTGCGCATTCTTCGCCGTGATCTTCAGATCCACCGGCATGTCGGGCTGCAAAATACCGAACGTACCGCTCATCAGGATACTGCCGGACGCCGCCGTGGCTTTGAAACTCTTGATCTGCAGCCCACCCTCGCGACCCACGACCTCCGCGTTGATGTCCGACAGAGTGATGCCGTGTCCGTAATCGCGCAGGCTTCCCTGAGCGAGCGTGATCCCGCCGCCGACTTGCGGCGCGGCGGGGCTGCCGGTCACCGTCGCATCGACCGCGAGCTGCCCCGTGGCATGCATGCCTCGCGCCTCGAGGAATGGATTGGCCACGCCAACGTCCAATTTTCCGCCCACCTTCATATCCAGCGCGCCGTTCGCACTGAGGGGCGCAGTGCCCGAGGCCGTGATCTGCGAGCCCGGGCCGCCGCTCAAAGTCGCATTCACCGTGGCGATGTCGGCCGCCAGTTCCGCTCGCGCGTGCAGGTCGGCCGCGGGCAGCCCGGCGGCATCGTCGTCCGCCGAACGGATATTGGTGGCGTCGAGACGAATACTGCCGGTGGGGCTCGAAGGGTTGCCCTGCAGACGAGCCGAGGCCTCCACCGTTCCGCCGGCAAGGAGCCCCGGCATGAACTCATTGACCAGGCCGGCGTTCAAATGCCGCAGCGACGCCTGCAGATCCAGCGTCGGCGCCAACTGCCCCTTGAGTTCGAATACCGCATCCTTCGCTCCGATCCTGAACTGATCGACGGACACCGCCTTGGCGAAGGACAGCAGCGCCGGCGACAACAGCCGAAAGGTCTCGCCGTGATAATCGAGGGAGAGATTCTCGAAGCGCAGTTCGCGAGCATCGATGTTGAGCACTGCGGCGGATGCCAGGCTCGCAGGCTTACCGAACAATTGCGGCAGCTGCGCGCTCACCTTCAGGCCCATGGCCTCGGATACGCCCATGGCTTGCAGATGCATGTTGCCCGCGAATTGCCCCATGGCCAGATTCTTGCCGTCCAATTCGAGGTGCGCCTGAGTGTGGCCCTGCGCCGGCACGAGGCCCAGGCTGCCGTCCACACTGCCGGACAGATGTATGCCGAGCAGCCGATCGAGATCGTTGAGCTGACCCATGCTGACGCGCAGCTGCCCATGACTCGCCGTGAGCGCCGCGTCCGCGGACAGATCGCCTTCGATGTGCGCGCTCTTCCAATCGGCCTGACGCACGTGCAGGTGAAACGAGTTGCGACTGCGCTCGACCGTCGCATCGACTTTCAGCGGCGCATCGTCCACCATGCCGTGGACTTCGATGGTACCGCTCGGCTCGGTGGGCAAGCCGCGCGCATGAACGGTGGCTTCCACGGTGCCGCTCGCGGAACCTCGGACCGACAGGCGCGACGTGAGTTCGGCATCGCCCGTCATCGACCTCGGCGTGCCGCTCAGCCGCCCCGACCCCTTGAGGGTTCCGGTAAGGTCGCTCGAGAGCGCGGCGAGGTTTGACACCTCGATCTGCCAGCGCGCCTGTAAATCCCTGATGAATGAATCGGCATCCGCGGCTTGCGGCTTTTGCTTGCCCGCCGAAGGCACGTTCCGAGTAGCGCTGCCGCTCGCCGTGAGCGTCATGCCGTTGGCCGCTATCCGCAGGGTATGCAGCTTGGCCAGCTCATCGGACAGGTTGCCGGACAGCTGCAGGGCGACGTGCGGTCCGAGCGCGCCAACCCATGCCGCCGTCCCGCCGGTCAAGCCGATGTTGGCCTCGAGCGCGACTGCGTTGTCGCTGTCGCTGCGTGCCAGCTTGGCATTGATCGTGGCGTTGCCCCGCACGTCCTGCGCGGCGAATGCGGCGAACGGCGTCAAATCCGCAAGCTTCAGTTCGACGTCGGCGTGCTGCCGGGTCGCTTTCCCCGACTCGGTCTCGGCATGGGCGCGCAAGTTGAACAGCGGATGCGTCCCCGTGAGCTCGAGGTGCCGCGACTTGTCGTTCAGCTGCACGGACGCATCCAGCTTGATCGGATCGTTCGCGAACAGACGCCGTTGCGATCCGGGAATCTCCAAGCCCGTCACGACTGCGCTCACCGCAAGGTTTCCCGCCTTCGCCGTGAAATCAGCGGCCACTCGCGACATCTGCGTGCTTGCGGCGATTTTCAGTCCGGCCACGTTCAAGCGAGCCTCAGCCGTGGGCGCCGACACCGTTCCATGCCAATTTCCCTGCAGCTCCAGTTTGCTCCAGGCGACATCGGGCCGCGGCGACGAGGCCGGAGCTTGCAGCGAATAGTCCAAGTCCGCCGACAGGTGCGTCAAATCGACGTTGCCGTGCGCGCGTGCCTCGAGATCTCCCGCCGTAAGCGCCAAGTCGAGGCGCGCCGAATTGCGTGGCCCCCGCAGCGTGCCGGTCGCCGACAGCGCACCCAGCCCCGGCAGCGAGAGCAGGTTCTCGAGCGGCCCGCTCGCCGGCTCGTGCGCATCCAAGGATGCGTCCATCCGCTGCGGATCGAGCCGCAGATGCAGGGTGTATTCGCCCTCGCCGTCCAATCGCCGTGCGGCGACGTCCGTATTCGCATCCTGTAGCGAGCGCATTTGCACGTTGCCGCTGGCCGACAGCGTGACGGCTGTTCCGGCCAGCGGCGCGCCCAGTTCCACCCTGTCCAGCGAAAAACGGCCGACCTCGATGTGAGGAATGGAAACGCTGCCGCCATGCTGCCGGCCGCTGCTGGGAGTACGTTCCATGTGCACACGCGCTGCCTGCAATTGGTCGACCTGTATGCGCCGCTCCAACAACTTGAGCGGCGACCACGCCAACGAAATGCGCTCCGCGGACAGCCACACCCCGCCGCCATCGCTGAGTTGCAATTCGTCGAGCGTGAGCTGCGCCGGGAACGCTCCATCCAATCCGACCAGCTTTACCTGCCCCCCGGTCAGCTGGTACGTGAGCCGCTCGATCATCCGTCGTCCCGAGCCGGTGTTGCCCGCGACCCAAACGGCGCCGCCCAGCGCGACGATGAGCACACCGACGATTCCCGCCACCCACGCTGAAATTCTGAGACCGCGGCGCATTAGAAGGCCTGCCCCAAGCCGATGTAGATCTCGAAGGCGTCGTCTTTGACCACGCCCGCCTGGGGCGATGCGGTCGGCGAAGCTTGCGACTTGGTCACGAAACTGTGCCGCTGGGTAGGAACGGCGATGTCCAGTCGAATGGGACCGATGGGTGTGTAGTATCGAGCACCCACACCGTAGCCCATCCGAAACTGGTTGGGCAGCACTTTCAAGCTGGAGCTGACTTGGCCGCCGTCCACGAAAGCCGCCGCACCCCAATTGCCGACGATGCGCTCGCGGAACTCCAACGTGCCGGTGATGATGGCCGTGCCACCGATCGGATTTCCGTCGGCTGGAAATTGCGGTCCGACGGACTGATAGCGATAACCTCGAATGGTGCCGCTGCCGCCGCCGTAGAATCGCTGGTCGGGCGGCAGGCTGAACTGGCCTGCGCCCTGCGCCTTACCGGCCAAGGCGCGCGCCGCGAGCACGCTGCGTCCCGGATCGGTAAAGCCCAGTCTGTCCAGATCGAAATACGCGGCGGCTTTGATCTGGCTGATGATGAAGCTCGCGTTGGGATGGCCCAGCGATTGCGTCGGCGTAACGCTCAGCGAATCGCGCATGCCATGCACGGGATCGTCGAGCGGCGAAGCCAGGTGGGTTGAGTCGTAGCTCAGGGTCATCGGCAGAGCCACCAGCGTGTAATTGTAGGTCACCAGCGGGTAGACGAATGTGCCGGGAGGACTGGGTGTATTGCTCTCCTGTTTGACTTGCTCGTTCGAGGTGGCGACGCCGGCACTGGCGGTCCAAACGCTCGATAGCTTGCGCGTGAGAGTCACACCGGTGGTGACGGCCTTTTGGTCATAGGCCTGCAGTGATTGCTTGATCGCGCCCACCGCGAATTGCAGCGACTGATCGCGATGGCCGACATCCGGGATCAGCAGCTTCGCACTCGTGTCATATCCGATCCCGGTGGTGGCCCTCCCACCCAGGTTGAGCGCCGAGGCGGCGATGGTCAGCTGTTCGGCGTTGCCGAATACGTTGCGATCGGTCCAAGTACCGCCGCCGCTGCCGCCGAGATCCGAAGAGTACGCGGCGTTGACCGTCACGGCGTGCCGCAAGCGCTCGCGCAGCACGAAGGTGATGGGAACGCCGCCGGTGGCGTCGAGGTCCTGGCCTACCGTTACGCTGATGGCAGAGAACGGACCCAAGGACGACAGATCGCGCCGCGCCGCCTCGATGGCGGCCGGGCTGTATCGCTGTCCGGTGTGCAGCGTCAGGCGGCGGCGAACCAATTTCTCGTGGACGCGTTGCAGACCTTCGAGCTTGATCTCGCCGATGGAAACGCGGGCCCCCGGATCCACGCGAAAACTCACGTCGAGGACCGGCAGCGTTTCGTCTTCATACGCCACCGGGGGATCGACCTTGGCGAAGGCGTACCCTTGATCCTGGAGGGCGGACAGCAGGCGCGCGCCCGCGGCCAGCACATCGGCCGCAACCGCTGGATCTGCGGGTTTCAAGGAGAACGCGCCCCGCGCCGCCTCCGGAACCGTGCCCTCCAAGTCGACTTTGCGCAAGTGATACAGGGGCCCGAGATTGAACGCGATATTCACCTGGGCATCGCGGTCCTTCGGAAGCGCGCTCAACGCCTCAGCCAGCTGCGGGCCGCTGAGGCCCAATCCCTCGATCGTGATGGTGACCGTGGACTGGTAATATCCGTAACTCTCGAGCACCGTCTTCAGTCTCTCCAGGTCTCCTCGAGCCCGGGCAATCAAACCGAAGGGGCTGACCGGGGCGGACCCGCGCAACGCCTCGAGTTCGGAAGTGGCGCGCAGCGTCGCATCCATCGAGCCGTCGCCCGTCGGTGCGATGTCGAGCCGATACGATTGCGGATCGGCAGCGCGGGCCGCCAGACTCGCGCACACTGTCAAGACGAAAAAAAGTCCAAGGATCCTAACGCAGTTCATGATACCTGACGAACAAACCCATGCGCGTGCGCACCCGCCGATGCCCACGCCGTGAACGATTGCCAACCCTCGCGAACAGTTTACACGTGTTGCGCGAGCGCCTCGAAGCAATGGCGCGAAAGTCTCGGAGCATTTAAGCTCGTGCCATGACTACCGGTTGGACAGGAAGCGAACGGCACGCAGCGAGTATGCCGATAATCGTGTGTCACGCCTGCGACCTCGCGCATCGCAGCTCCCCCGCGCCGGGCAAGGCGCGCGTTCGCTGCGTCAGGTGCCGCGCCGAGTTGTATCGCACCAATGGCGTCAGCGTCGATGCGCCGATCGCCCTGGCCTCGAGTGCGCTGGTGCTGCTCCTGCTGAGCAATGTTTATCCGCTCGTCGAGCTGCAATTGAACGGCAGCTACCGGGCCGCCACGCTCATGGGCGCCGCACTCGCTTTGTACGGGCAAGGGTACGCCTTGCTTGCGGCCCTCGTGCTGGTGACCACGGTGTTGGTCCCCTTGTTCCAGATAGTGGGCCTGCTGTACGTGCTTTGGCCGCTGCGTTCGCAGCAGCGTGCCCCGGGCCAAAATGAACTGTTCCGCACGCTCACGCTGCTGCGCTCTTGGTCCATGTCCGAGGTATTCATGCTGGGCGCGCTGGTAGCGGTGGTCAAACTGGCCGCCATGGCGCAGGTGATCCCCGGCGTCGCCCTATTTTCATATGGTGCGCTCATGTTGGCCTTGTCCGCGCTGACCAGCATCACCCCCACGGAGCAATTCTGGCGGTGGGTGGAAAGGAGTCGGGCTTGACCACCTTCGTGATGGGCCGCAGCCTCGGTCTGCTCGTCTGTAGCCGGTGCCGCGCGACGCTGCGCGCCGTCAAGCGCCCGGGCGCGCTTTGCCCGCGCTGCGGCGCGCCGGTGCATGTTCGGCGGCCGCACAGTGTCGCGACCACCGGCGCCCTGCTGTTGAGCGCCGCGCTGTTGTACGTACCGGCGAATCTTCTACCCGTCATGCAGATGCATACGCTCTTGAGCGATGAGGACGACACCATCATGAGCGGCGTCTTATCGCTGCTCCAGCAAGGTTCGTGGCCGCTCGCCCTGCTGGTTTTCGTGGCCAGCATCGTCGTCCCGCTGCTGAAGCTGATCGCCATGGGATGGCTGCTGTTCGCGGTGCTTCGACAGGCACGCGGCAACCCGCTTCACCGCAGCAAGCTCTTCCGGCTCGTGGAATTCATCGGCCGGTGGTCCATGCTCGACGTGTACGCCGTGTCGCTGCTCGTGGCTCTGGTGCAGATTCGCTCCTTCGCGACCATCCGCGTAGGACTCGGCGCATTCGCTTTCGGAGCGGTGGTAGTATTGACCATGCTTGCGGCACAATCCTTCGACGAGCGCCTGCTCTGGGACATTCGCCCGGATGGCTGAACCGCCGGCGCCCATTCCCGACGAGCTGCCGAGCGCCCTCCCCGACGATCCGCGGCGTAAGCGTCTGCCATTCGTGTGGATCCTGCCGGTGGTGGTGGTGGTCGTCGCTGCGTTCGTGGTGGTTCAGCAGAAGTTGGCGCAAGGACCTCGCGTCGACATCAGTTTTCTGAGCGCCGACGGCATCGAAGCGAATAAAACCAAGATTCGCTATAAAGATGTGGATATCGGCGATGTCACGGATATCCATGTGTCCAAGGACCGCAAAAAAGTGATCGTGTCGGCCCGCATCCACCGCGACGCGAGCGAGTATTTGGTCGAGGACACCCGTTTCTGGGCGGTGCGTCCGCGCTTCGCCGGCGGCAACGTCTCAGGCCTCGGCACGCTGGTTTCCGGCGTGTACATCAGCGTCGATGTCGGACACTCGAGTACCGAACGGCGCAGCTTCGAGGGCCTCGAGGTGCCTCCCATCGTGACATCGGACCTGCCGGGCCGCGAATTCATTCTGCGCGCCGACGACATCGGCTCGCTGAGCGTTGGGTCGACCGTGTTCTATCGGCATATGTCAGCCGGTCAGGTGATTGCGTATGCGCTCGATCCGGGCGGCGCCAGCGTTACCATCAAAGTGTTCATCTACAAGCCTTACGACAGCTACGTGACGCCCTCGACTCGCTTCTGGCAGGCCAGCGGCATCGACATGTCGATGAGCTCGGAGGGCGTCAAGCTGCGTACCGAGTCCCTCGCCTCGATACTGGAAGGCGGGGTCGCATTCCAGGCGCTGCCCAGCGAGAAGGCCGCCGAGCCCGTTCCCGCGGACACCGTATTCATGCTGTACACCGACGAAGAAAGAGCACTGCGCCAAGCGGATACCGAAGTACGAACGTTCCTCATGTACTTCGGGGGCTCGTTGCGGGGCCTCTCGGCGGGCGCGCCCGTCGATTTGCGCGGCATCACCATCGGTGAAGTAAAGGGCCTTTCGGTGGAATACGAGCGCAGTTCGGGCACGCTGCGCTTTCCGGTCGAAGTCGATATTTTTCCGCAGCGAATTCGCGGTCCGCGCCGGCGCGGCGACCATCCGCTCGGGACGGATGAGACCTCGGAGACAGCCAGTCGCGCGCTGGTCGATAGCCTGGTGGCGCGTGGTATGCGCGCGGAACTGAGAACCGGCAGTCTGTTGACCGGTCAGAAGTACGTCGCTTTGGACTTTCACACCGAAGTACCGGCGGATCATGTGGGGTGGGACTCTCATCCGGCCGTTTTCCCGACAACGGCCGGCGCGCTCGACGAGATTCAGGACTCCGTCGGCAGTATCGCCAAGAAGCTCGACAAGGTACCGTTCGACAAGATCACCGCGCGTCTCGTCACCACGATGAGCACCTTGGATGACACCTTGAAAAACGTGGATCGGATGGTTCGGCAGATCGACGGCACCATCGCTCCGCAGATCAGTGCGACGTTGCAGGAGGCCCAGGGCGCCATGAAGAATGCGAAGGATGTCCTGGCGCAGGACGCACCGCTGCAAAGCGACTTGAGCGCAACGTTGCTGCAGTTGTCGCGCGCGGCGAAATCGGTGAGCGCCCTGGTCGATTACCTGGAGCGCCATCCCGAATCCCTGCTCCGCGGCAAGCCGGAGGATGCGCGGTGAGATCCATGCTCTCTCGGCTCGGTTTGCTCGCGGGTCTCCTGGCCGCGGCCTGCGCGAGCAGCCCCGACCGCTTCTACACGCTGAGCACTTTGCCGGACGCCGATGCTGGGCCGTCGGCGACACCTACCATGCACGTGCTTCTCAACGTGACCATACCGCAGCTGGTGGATAGATCCGAGATGGTGGTGAGCACGTCGAGGAACGAAATCTTGGTCTTGGATCACGAGCGTTGGGCCATCGCTCTGTCGGATCACGTGGCGCAGACGCTGGCTCGCGATATCGAAAGGCGGCGGCCGGATATCTTGATCGGCGACCGCGCGTTCGACCAAACGGGCTCGCCGCCGGTGACGGTGAAAGTGGACATCGTGCGGATGTCCGTGCAGCGCGGCGCACAGGCCAGCATCGAAGCGCGCTGGCGCATCGCGGATCCGGGCGCGGGAACCGACGAACTCGGCAGCACCGCACTCCAGGTGCCAGTGGGGGACGGTGACTACTCAGCGATCGCGCGGGCCTATAGCCAAGCGCTGAGCGCCTTGGCGGATAAATTGGCCGGCGGCATACGACGGCGGTAGGGAACGGTCCTGATGTTGAATTCGCGGGCGAGTGCGGCTCTGACTCGCAGGCCCACGTCCAGGTTGAAGCAATTGATTACCGCCAACCGAAACCCGCCGGGAGGCATTGCGTGCGCCTGCGGCGGCCGGTCTTGAAAAAACGTCAATTGAATGCTGCTGATGCCCATGGTGGCCTCGTAGCCCGCCATCACCTCCGGATTGGGGTAAACATAAGCTGAGCCATGCGGACCGAATAAAACGACGCTATAGGCTTCCGCCCGTTCCCCGTCGATCAAATCCCACGTCCCCCATCGATACAGCCGCACCACGGCGTCCAGCCACTTGCGCCCGTATAGATCGCCCCACTGGTCGGCGAACCGCAGATGCACATCGATGATGCGGCCGCCGATGGTTTCAATGTTGATCATCCCCGTGTAGCCCGCGACGTTAGCCCCTATCCATCGCCGGCAATAGCGTTCCAGGTGGGGACGCGAGCGTTCCTCCAGCACCCAGTAATCGAACGTTCCCGCCGCTTCAGGCATCCCCAGGCTGTGCCTGCACCACGCGACATCGCCCTTGACCACGGCGAAATCCGTGCTGACGTGGTCGCCGGTCAACAGCGTCATCCAGAAGTCGCCCACCCCGCAATGCTCCTGATAGTCACGTTCGCTGAGCAATATGCGGGCTCCCACCCCCATGCCCTGCAGATTGGTTACCGGCTTGCAGAACACCGGGTAATGC
>JALYHU010000239.1 GCA_030776345.1 Pseudomonadota bacterium
CGTACCGAAGGTTGGCTTCAATGTCAGGATCATGCGGCGCGAGCAGCCTCGCGCGTTGGTAGTTCAGCACTGCGAGAGCGGGTTTGCCGGCGCGTGCATACGAGTTGGCTAGATTGTAAAGCGCCGACGCGGAATAGGCCGTCTGGGCCGGCGTCGCCGCCTGGACCGGCGTGATCGTCTGGGCCGTCGTCGCCGCATGCGTTGCGTCGGGCGATGTGGTCTGCGCGCGCGTCGGGCACGCCACGAGGCCTGCGCCCAGGCCGATGACCAGTGCGGACGCCACAATCACTGCGGTACCCGCTACGCCCGCGGTCATGATCGCGCGTCCACGAGCCGGGGTGATGAGGGTCATGGCTGCTCCATGAGCCGGTCGCGTACGAACTGCGTCCAGCGCTGAAAATCGGTGGTCGTCGGTTGGCGGCCCGAGTAATTGGCTTCATCCGCAAGGGCAAAAATTTGCCGGGTTTCCTCGCCCTCGCTGCCGAGCCGCGCCTCCAGCTCGTCCGGCGCCATCCGCTCCGGCGCGGCTTGCCAGCGCACGGTCAGGGCTTGCAATAACGCGCCGCGCGCCACACTGAAGAAGCGCGCGGCATCGCCGGCGGTGGCGGCGGCCTCCATGTCCTTCACCACCCGTGCGGTTGCCTTGGATGCGGTGTGTCTGCGGGTGCCACCGGCGCCGGCCGTCGCTCGGCGCTGCCGCAGCCAAGCGCCGGCGAAACCCAGTGCGAGCAACGAGGGAAGAACCAGGAAGCGCGGCTGTAAATACAGAGGTACGAGAGAATCCGCTGCGCCATCCTCGACGACGTGATCGGGGCGCAGGCCCTTGCTCGAGGGAGCGGCGGGACTGCCGGGGGACGCGGCGGCGGTGACGGGCGCCTGCGGCGCGCCCAACGAGCTGTCCGCTGCCGAGGGGGAGATGGTCACACTCAGCGGCGCGCTGCGTGCCGTCTCATAGCGGCGCGCACCGGGATCGAAATAACTGAATGCCAACCCGGGCAGTGTTTGAGTGCCGGGCTTGGACGCTATGAGCGGCTGCTCAAAGATCTTTTCACCTTTGTGGCCGACGGCATCGCTCGGCTTGAACGAAGATTTCGGGGGATACGTCTTCCATTGGTCGAGGTGGTCGAGCATGGCGCTGTCGACCCGATCGAAATTGCCTGCGCCGGTGACATGCATGCGCAACGTGAGGGGATCTCCGGCCGCGGCGCCGGCGGCCGACAGGTCGCTGGCAATCTTGAACGATCCGACCGCGCCCGTGAAATCAGGCGGGCGCCCTTCGGCGGGCAGGGACAACACGGTCAACTCCGATGGCGGGCTCGACACGGTGATGTCCTTGGGCACGGTGGCGCCGAAAAAATTCTGCAGGAAGGGGTCGCCCAAGAGATCGTCGAGCAGGGATTCGCGCGGCGAGCGTGTCCGTATCTTCACGGTGAGCGGAGTTTCAACCGACAGGGAATATTGTCCGGGCTTCACCGCGGCAATGACACTGTGCCACGTCAGCAGGGTATAGGGCTTGCCATCGATGAGTTTTTCGACGCGCTCGGGCTGATGCGAGAGATTATTGAGCGTGAATTCTCCGCCGGTGAGTGTGGGCAGGCCATTCAAGGAGGTGACGAATCCGGAGCGCAAGCCCACCTCGATGTCCACGGGAATGCTTTCGCCGACATAGATATCGCGCTTGGGCAGGATTAAGCGCACGAACGCGGAGCCGTCGGCGGTCATGCGAATGCCGTTGGCGCTCGCGCCGGCGGGTGGTTTCGCGGCTCCCAACCAACCGGGCGCGCGCGACGGAGAGGGATTTCCGGCGCCGTTGTCGGGGTTGACGCGCAGCACCAGCGGCTGCGATTTCGGCGTGATGCCGGGAATCGTGAAAATGCCGGGGGCCTGCGGCGTCACCCGCACGATGATGGAGGTGGTCGCGAGCGTCGCGCCGTTGATGATCTCGATGCGGCGCGATTGTCCGACGATGCGGAACTCCAGCCCCGCCACATCGGGCATCGTTACCGGCTCCATGCCGGTGCCCGAACTGGTGATGGTGAGTTGCGCCGACTGTCCCACGGAAATCTGCGACGGTTCGATGGTCGCATTGACGAGGGGAGCGATGGCCCAGGCGGGAGCTGCCATTACGCAGATGGCGGTCACGGCGAACAAGCGGCCTCGGCGGATGAGGGTGCTCATAGCTACCAATCTTTGACCGGCTTTTCCGGCGGCGGCTCGCCGGCGTCGCGGCGTGCGAGCGGCACACCGGGTGGACGGCGTTCGTCTCCCTTCGCCGAATCGAGCAGCTCGCGGGCCTCCTCGCGGGTCATCTGTCCCGGAAGCCGTTGATTGTCGGCGGCCCGCGCGTCGTCGCCGGCCGGTTCGGCAGGGGGTGGGGAAGCGCTTTGCGGAGACTGCTCCTCCCCCGAGCCGGCCCGGTTTTGCGGCGGCGGCGGCTGACCCTGCGGCTGCTGCGCTTGCTGAGGTGCCTGTTGGTCCTGCGGCGGGGGTTGGCTTTGCGGCGGCGGGGGTTGGCCCTGCGGTGGCGGTTGGCCTTGCTGCGGCTGGCTTTGCGGCGGCGGCTGACCTGGCGGTTGACCCGCCGGGGGTTGGCCCTGCGGCTGACCGGAGCCGTTGTTCGGTTTCGAGTTTGGGGGCTGGCCTTGCGGCTGGCCGCCGCCGTTGTTCTGCTGCTGTTGCAACGCCTCGATCTTGCGCTTCACGAGGTCGCGGTTGTACTTGCTGTCGGCATCGTTCGGCTGCAGCTGGAGCGCGGTCTCATAGGCCTTGACCGCGTCGGTCCACTTTTTCAGGGCTTCCTGCGGCGCCGACTGCGCGCTCTTCTGGCCCGAGCGATACAGCGTGTTGCCGAGGTTGTAGTAGGCGTCCTCTTGGTCCGCCAAGCGCTTGGGATCGTTCGAGGGCGAGTGGCTGATGGACTGCTGGAATGCCTGTGCGGCCTCGGGAAATTGGCCGGCTCGATACGCGGCGGTGCCCCTGTTGTAGGCCTCTGCGGGCTTGTCGCTCAGCGTCGCGGGGTGGCCGGGGACGGGCAGGAACGCCACGAGCAGGAGGCTCGATGCGGCGGTGAGGCCGGCGGTGGCGGTGGCAGCGGCACGCGGGGTGTCGGCGGTGGCGCTGGGTGTCGC
>JALYHU010000240.1 GCA_030776345.1 Pseudomonadota bacterium
ACCGCGGCGGCCGCCTGCTCGACGAGTGCGGAATTTTGCTGCGTGGCCGCGTCCATGGACATGACGGCCTTGTTGACCTGTTCGATTCCCGCTGCTTGTTCGTGGCTCGAGGCGGCAATCTCCGAGACCACGTCCGTAACTTTTTTCACGCCGGCAACGATCTCTTGCAGTACTTTGCCGGATGCACCCACGAGCTTGGTACCGTCGTCAACCTTGGCGAGCGAATCCTGAATCAAATCTTTGATCTCTTTGGCGGCTGCCGCACTGCGCGAAGCCAGATTTCGAACTTCGGACGCCACCACCGCGAAGCCACGCCCCTGCTCACCGGCCCGTGCGGCTTCCACCGCCGCGTTCAGCGCCAACAAGTTCGTTTGGAAGGCAATCGCGTCGATGACGCCGATGATGTCGGCAATCTTGCTGGAAGAGGCGTTGATCTCGCCCATGGCGCGCACCGCCGACTGCACCACGGTGCCGCCGCGGTCCGCCTGCTCACGCGCCGCGAGGGCCAGCTGGCTCGCCTGGGCGGCGTTGTCTGCGTTGCTCTTGACCGCCGAAGTCATCTCCTCCATGGACGATGCAGTCTCCTCGAGACTCGACGCCTGTTGCTCGGTTCGCTGGCTCAAATCCGCATTACCGCGGGAAAGCTCATTCGCTCCCGCACCCACCTCGCCGGCGGCCTTGGAAATGGTCCGCAGCACGTCGGCCATATTTCCCACCAGTCGGTTCATGCCGACGGCCAATGACTTGAAGAACCCTTCTTTGCCGTCTTCCCTGATGCGCACGTTGAGATTGCCGTCGATGGCCTGCGTGACGGTCAACGCCACTTCCTCTTCGATGGCCACTTCCGATGTGCGATCGAACCATTGCACGATGGTCCCGACCCGCTTCCCTTCACCATCGACCACGGGATTCGCGACGATGCGCAGACTGACTTCGCCCACCTTGAACTCCGCCGTGTGCGCCGTGCTCAAAGCGGCCATCGAGTGGCGCTCGAAGGCAGGCACTTGGAATATCTCGAGCGCAGTCCCGAGGAGGCTCGCCGGGTCGAATTGCGGCGTCTCCCGGCGTAGCTCGCGTTCGCGAAGGCGCACCATCGCTTGCATCGCATCGTTCGCATAAATGATCGTGCCCTCGGAATCCGCCAGCATGGCCGCCACCGACACTCGATCCAGGGCGTTGCGGATGCGGGCGTTCTCCGCCGCCGCGCTGCGTTCGTGGTCCGCACGTTCGCGGTCGCATTGCGCCCGTTCACGGTCCCGCTCGGTGCGGTCTTTCAGGCTGTGCTGCATCGCATCCAGAGATCTCAGCACGCGGCCGGTTTCGTCGCGCACCGCAATATGCACCGGCGAGTCGTAATTGCCGCGCTCGATCTCATCGAGCACGGTGACCGCTTGGGCGAGCGCGCGCGTGAGGCCGCGGATGACGAAAAACGCGAAGCCCAGCAGCAGCGCGCTGGTCGCGAGGCCGACGGCAATCTCGATCCAGAACGCCATGGCGTTGAGACGGTGTCCGTGGGCGGCGGCCACATCGCCCATCTCCTTGTTGTACTGCCGATGCGCCTCGACGGCCCCCCTCGCGGCGTTGACGATGCCTTGGTTTTGCATCACGAAGTCGCGGGCCTCGGATTTTCGGCCCTGGGCGGCCATGTCGAGCGCTTTGTCGAGCAATGCACCGTAGGCCTGGAAGGTTTCCCGATCGGCCGCGAGCATGGCGCGGTCCTTGGCATCCGCAACCAGCGAATCGTAAACCTTGAAAGCCGCGTCGATCTTTGACCGCGCCTCGTGAATCTCCCCTACGATGGCCGCGACGACCGCGACGTCGGTCTGTGCGAGGCTTTGCCAGAACTTGGCCCGTTCCAGCGCCAGCGAGCTTTCCGCTACGTCGAGCGCAAACAGCGAGGGCACGACATTGTCGTTGGCGAAAGAGGCGGATCGATAGACCCGCCGCATTTCAATCTGCGATACGGCCGTGAGCACGGCGATGCCGAACATAGCCAGGGCGACGAGGAGCCTGAGCTTGTTCTTTACGCTTAATGTCATTTTCTCGCTCCTGAGTCGACCGTCCCGATTCAACGCAGGCTGATGCTGTTGCGGGAATCCCTGAACGCCGCATTACCTATGCGGTCGCGCTGCCCAATACCTGAACACCCTGAGGTTAGCGGCAGCACCTGAGAATCCTGAGCAACTCACCCGGTTGGGCGGAGCACCCCAGGGGGTCCCGCGACTGCTGCATAGCGCTGGAGGCCGTTGCCGCCTAAAATGGCGACTTCTATGAACCAACCGATCAAATTTCCGGATATGCGTCCGAAGGATCGGCGCCCTTCCTTCAATCTGCCGGACCCCTCGGGATATCGGCAGAGGGTGCCCTCGTTTCCGACCAGCGACGGAACTGCCCAGAACCGGCGCGCCGAAAGGAAGCGGCTCATTCTCTGGTTCGGCGTGGCCATGGCTCTGCACGCGGCTTTGTTGTTGGCGTTGTGGCTGACGCCCCCGCTGCGCCTCAAGTGGGCCCCCCCCTCCGATGCCTGGGTGCAGGTCACGTCGGTTGATCCCACCAAGGCAACGAATGGCCCGCCACGGCCTGCGCCCTGATGAAGGCGGCTGATTCTTGATGGGTGACGTCCTCAGGACGCCGCTATCTTCGCCAACCCGGCTTCGATGGACTCCCGGACTTCTTGGTTGAGCGTTCGAGGATTCTTTCCGGCGGACTCGATGGGATCGCCGATCACGACGTGAATCGTGCCAGGCTTCTTCACGAAGCTGCGCCGCGGCCAAAAATTCCCGGCATTGTGCGATAGCGGAATCACCAGCTTGCCGGTGGCGGTGGCGAGCAATGCACCGCTCACGCCGAATTTCTTCGTCTCCCCGGCCATGACCCGGGTGCCCTCCGGAAAAATGATGATCCACAAGCCGTCGGCGAGCCGTGCTTTACCTTGCTCGACCACCTGAGTGACGGCGCGGTGGCTTTCGCTGCGGTTGATCGCAATGGGCCGAAGAACCTTGAGACCCCAACCGACGAAAGGGATCCAAAGAAGTTCGCGCTTCAGTACCCACACGTGCGGCGGGAAGATCACGAATTGCGCGATGGTCTCCCAGGCCGAAGCATGGTTGCTCATCACGATGTGCGCGCCCGGCGGGATGCGCTCCCGCCCCTCGACGACAAATTTGAGCCCGCAGAGGCGTTCCAACACCCAGAACAGACCGCGCGCCCAGCTTCGAGCCATTGCGAATTGGTAGCGGTACGGCAGCCAGAAACACACCCCCATGAAACCGCCGACCACGCAGGCGGAGAGCATCATGTAGGTCGTAAAGAGCAGCGAGCGAAACTTCTGCACGAACGTCAGCCCGGCAAGCGCGATAGATCCGCTACACCGCCGAGCAGGACTTGCGCGTCGCGAAGCAGTGCCAGCCGGTTGTTGCGCCTCTCGGGCTTCTCGTCCATCACCATGATCTGCTCGAAGAAGTCATCCACCGGAGCGCGCAGGCCGATCAGGGCGCGCAAGGCGTCGGCATAGCGCCGCTCGGCGATCGCCCCCTGGACCGAACGGCTCAATTCGGTGAGGACGTGGTACAGCCCGAGTTCTGCCGCCTCCGTGAGCAGCGCCGCATCCGCGGTGAGCCCCCCTGTGGTCGGCTGTGGATTGGGGGGCGCCTTACGCAGAATATTGACGATACGTTTGTTGATGGCGGTCAGCACACCGGCATCCGGCAGCAGCAAAAACTCCTTGAGCGCCAGCAAACGAGTCTCCACATCCAGGGGCGATCGCGGGCGACCCGCCAGGACGGCATCGATCATTTCCGCGGAGGTACCGTCGGCGCGTTCCAGCAGCAGGCCGCGCAACCGCTCGGCCAAGAAATCGTACACTTCCCCGACCACGCCCGGCCGTTGCACCGGCTGAGCTGCCGCGGCTTGGTGGAGCAAATCGAGCAAATCGAGCTCCAGCCGGCCTTCCAGCACGATGCGCAAAACGCCCAACGCGGCGCGGCGCAGGCCAAAGGGATCCTTGGTGCCGGTCGGCCGCTGTTCGATGGCGAAAATCCCCGTCAACGTATCTATTTTATCGGCCAGCGCCAGTGCCTGACCGATCTTGGTCAAGGGCAATGCGTCGCCTGCATACCGGGGCTTGTAGTGCTCCTCGAGAGCCAGCGCGAGGTCAGCGGGCTCCCCTTGCGCCTCGGCATAATATTTACCCATGGTCCCCTGCAACTCGGGGAACTCGCCCACCATGGCTGTCATGAGGTCCGCCTTGGCAAGTTCCGCTGCACGTCCTACGCTGGGCCCTGCACTTATACGTTGCCCAATGGATTGGGCCAATTCTTTGACTCGCTGAGCTTTCTCGGCGTACGTCCCCAACTTGGTCTGAAACGTCATCCCGCGCAAGCGGGCCGCGTGCTCGGCGAGTGGGACTTTGATGTCTTGCTCCCAAAAGAAAGCGGCGTCGCTCAATCGCGGCCGCACGACCCGCTCGTTGCCTTCGCGCACCTTCGACGGATCCCGGCTTTCGATATTGCTGACGGTTATGAAGCCGCCGGTGAGCCGCCCGTCGGGACCCTCGATTGCAAAATATCGCTGGTGATCTTGGATGGTGGCTATTACCACTTCGCGCGGCAGCGCCAGAAAGCGGGTTTCGAAGCGGCCGGCTATCGGCACCGGCCATTCGACCAAGGCAGTGACCTCGTCGAGCAACGCCTCCTCGATCAGCGCAGCGCCGCCGGCCGCCTGGGCCGCCTCACGCACACCGGCGCGAATCATGTCGCGGCGCCCGCCGAAGTCAGCGATCACTTTAGCGCGGCGCAACTGGCTCTCGTACGTGTTGGGCGATTTGAGAGTGATCGGTCGAGGTGCATGGAACCGGTGTCCCCAGGTGATCCGCCCGGACGCCATTCCGAGCACCGTCGCGGGCACCACATCCTCGCCGAAAAGGAGGACGACGCTGCGTACGGGCCGGGCAAATTCCGCGGAGCGGGCCCCCCAGCGCATTCGCTTGGCGATGGGCAAGGCGGCAACGGCCTGCCTCACGATCCCGTCCAGCAGGCCCGCGGTGGCGGCCCCCGGCTCCTTGCCCCGAAACGCCACCCAGGCGCCTTTGTCCGTCGTCAGGCGCTCGAGCTGCGAGACGGCGACGCCGCAGCTCTTGGCAAATGCGGTGGCGGCCGCCGTGGGTGCACCCTGCGCATCGAACGAGGCGGCAACCGGCGGTCCCCGGCGCTCTATCTGCCGGTCTGGGGCGTACTCCGCGCATGCTGCGACGCGCACGCCGAGGCGGCGCGGGGTCGCGAAGGCCTGAGCCTTGCCGTGGGCTACGCCGGCGTCATCCAGACCCTTGAGCACGCCGTCCTTGAGAGCGGCCGACAAGCCCGACAAGGTTCGTGGCGGGAGCTCCTCCGTGCCCAATTCGAACAGCAGATCGCGCGCCGGCATCAGGCGGCCTGCGTCGTCGCGTGATTCTTCAGCAGCGGGAACCCCAATTTTTCTCGGCTGTCGCGATACCCCTCCGCGACGCCACGGGCCAGCGTTCGAACGCGCAATATGAAGCGTTGACGCTCGGTCACGGACACCGCCTGGCGCGCGTCGAGCAGATTGAAGCAATGCGATGCCTTGACCATTTGTTCGTAGGCAGGCAGGACCAAGTTGTCCTGTAAGAGATTCCGACAGGCGATTTCGTGAGCGTCGAACTGGGTCGACAGCGTCTGGATGTCGGCTTTCTCGAAATTGTAAGTGGATTGCTCCACCTCATTCTGATGAAACACATCGCCGTAAGTGATGGGGCCGAACGGACCGTCGGTCCAAAGGATATCGAAAATGCTTTCCTTGCCCTGGATATACATTCCCAAACGCTCGAGTCCGTAAGTGATTTCGCCCATCACCGGCCGGCAATCCAAGCCACCCACCTGCTGGAAATATGTGAACTGCGAGACTTCCATGCCGTTCAGCCACACCTCCCAACCCAGTCCCCACGCCCCGAGCGTGGGCGACTCCCAGTTGTCTTCCACGAACCGGATATCGTGCGTCAGCAGGTCGAAGCCGAGTGAACGAAGCGAGCCGAGATACAATTCTTGGAAGTCATCGGGCGATGGCTTGATGCAAACCTGGAACTGGTAGTAATGCTGCAGGCGGAACGGATTGTTGCCGTACCGCCCGTCGGTTGGCCTGCGGGACGGCTGCACATAGGCGGCGCTCCACGGTTCGGGTCCGACCGCACGGAGAAACGTGGCCGCATGGAAGGTTCCTGCACCCATTTCCATGTCGTAGGGTTGCAAAATGATGCATCCCTGGTCCGACCAGTACTGTTGCAGCGCGAAGATCAAATTCTGAAACGTGCTGGGGGGGGTGGGAAGTACGTTGGCCATGATGCTCGGGGCTTCGATAACGGCCGCCGAGTATAGCGATGCGGCGCGCCCGCTGTCCCGACGACGGCACCAGGACGGAGCGCACCCGTTTTGCGCACGCCTCGGGCTGAGCTGAAAATCGCCACTTGCCGCGTTCGTGAGCGGTGCAGGCGCTCCAAATTGGGGCGCAGCTGTTCTTGGTTTGCGCCATACTGGAGCATCGATGCACGCTTCTTGATCGCAAGTGCTTGATCCGCATACGGACCCCACTGGCACATTTGCTGCATTGTTCCAGTACCCGGCACCGCCGGGCCCATAACGAGTGCTACCACGCGCGAGGATGCCAATGACCCCGGCCGATGTTCTAAAATTAATCAAGGAAAAAGAAGCGAAGTTCGCGGATCTTCGTTTTACCGACACCATCGGCAAGGAACAGCACGTGACCGTGCCGACGCGGCTGGTCGATGAGGGATTTTTCAAAGACGGCAAGATGTTCGACGGCTCGTCCATTGCCGGATGGAAGGGAATCAATGAATCGGACATGATTTTGATGCCGGACCCGGCGACTGCGGTCATCGATCCGTTCTACGAAGAAACGACAGTGAATCTGCGCTGCGACGTGATCGAACCGATGACCATGCAGGGTTATGACCGCGATCCGCGCTCGCTGGCGAAACGCGCCGAGGCGTACCTCAAGTCATCCGGAATAGCCGACTCTGCGCTGTTCGGCCCCGAGAATGAGTTCTTTATATTCGACAATGTGACGTCGAGCTCCGGGATGAACGGCTGCTCCTACGAAGTGGACGCCTATGAAGGCGCTTGGAACTCGGGCAAGACGTACGAGGACGGCAACAAGGGCCATCGTCCCGGAATAAAAGGCGGCTACTTCCCTGTTCCTCCGGTCGATGCGCAACAGGATATTCGCACTGCCATGTCGCTGGCCTGCGAGGAGATGGGGCTGAAGTTCGAGGTCCACCATCACGAAGTGGCAACGGCCGGCCAGGGCGAGATCAACGTAGCGGCGAATACGTTGACCAAGAAGGCCGACGAGGTGCAAATCCTCAAATACGCGTTGCAAAACGTAGCGCATGGCTACGGTAAGACGCTGACGTTCATGCCGAAACCCATCGTCGGCGATAACGGCAGCGGCATGCACGTGCATCAGTCTCTGCAAAAGGAGGGCAAGGCGCTGTTTGCCGGGGACAAGTACGGCGGCCTGTCGGACATCGCGCTCTACTATATTGGCGGCATCATCAAGCATGCCCGCGCATTGAATGCCTTCACCAACGCGAGCACGAACTCGTATAAACGGTTGGTGCCTGGCTTCGAAGCACCCGTGAAGCTCGCCTATTCGGCGCGCAATCGCTCTGCTTCCATTCGTATTCCCTGGATCCCCAATCCGAAAGGGCGCCGCATCGAGGTGCGTTTTCCGGATGCGACTGCCAATCCATATTTCGCGTTCGCTGCCATGTTGCTCGCTGGGCTCGACGGCATCCAGAACAAGATTCATCCCGGCGATCCCGCCGACAAGGATCTTTATGACCTGGAACCCGAAGAGGACAAGAAAATTCCGACGGTTTGCCACTCGCTCGACATGGCGCTCGACTATCTGGATCGGGATCGGGCGTTCCTGAAGGCGGGGGGCGTGTTCACGGACGATCTCATCGATGCGTACATCGAATTGAAGATGAAGGAGGTCACTCGATTGCGTATGACCACCCATCCCATCGAGATAGAGATGTACTACAGTTTGTGAGCCTCCCCACCAGTGCTGTACCCATAAGGTGACGGCGGTCACGCCGCCGTCACGCCGTTTTGTGGACGGGAGGCGACAGGGCTATGCTTTCGATGTATGAAACTGTGGATCGCCCTAGGCCGACTTTGGATTGCGTTGGGCTTGGCCGCCGCTTTTGCGGCCGGAGCCGCGGTAGTCTACAAGTGGACCGATGCGGACGGAGTGGTCCATTACTCGGACCAAGCAGTGCCGGGGGCGGAAAAGATCGTCACCTCCGCGGGGGCGGCGAACGGCATCGGGGGTCGGCGGCGCGTTCAGAGCACGGCTGCGCCGGACACCGCACCGGTTGCCGGGGTCGAGACCACGGCTTTCAAGATCGAGGCCCCGGCCAAGGAACAGGTTTTTTTCGGAGACGAGATCGTGCCGGTTCGATTGAACATGCAACCGGGCCTGACACCCAATCAGTCCCTCACTTGGCAGCTCAATGGAGTGCAGCTGAGGGATCAGGGGGAAGCAACCGCGTTCGCGCTGCCGGGTTTACCGCGGGGCAGCTATACCTTGACGGCGACCGTTGCGGACGCGGGTACGGGCGCACCGCAGAGTACGGACAGCGTTACCTTCCATGTGAGACAACCCTCCGAGTTGGCGCCGCAGCACCAGAAACACTGACTCTCGTCGCAGCCCGAGCGGACGGTCCGCTTGGCAGCTGAACTGCGAATGCAGACGTTGTCCACCATCGAGGGGACCGAGCTGCTCGATGCGCTGGTGACCAGCGTCTTCCTTCTCGATTACGATCTGCACGTCAGCTACATGAACGCCGCGGGCGAAACCCTGTTGGGCCTGGGAGCGAATCAAGCGCTCGGCCGGCGTTTCAGCGAGCTCACGCGCGGCGCTGAAACATTGCTCACACTGTTCGAGCGCGCCCGATCGGGCGGCGAAGGCGTCGTGCAGCGCGAACTGGCATGGCCGGCCCCGGGAGGCGTCGACCGTATTCTCGACTGCGCCGTGACCCAGGTTACGATCGGACGCGCGCCGCAACTGTTGCTGGAAATCGAGGACATCACCCAGCATCGGCGCCTGACCCGCGAAAATGCCCTGCTGGCTCAGCTCGGCGGCAGCCGCTTAATGGTCAGGCAGCTTGCGCACGAAATCAAAAACCCGCTCGGCGGATTGCGCGGCGCCGCCCAGCTGCTCGAACGCGAATTGCTGGACCCGGCGCTGCGCGAATATACGCGGGTCATCATCAGCGAGGCCGACCGGCTCGCCAATTTGCTCGATTCGATGTTGGGGCCGGGCCGCCCGCCCGCAAAACAGCTGGTCAATGTCCATGAGCTTTTGGAGCGCGTCTATCATCTGCTGCGCAGCGAGGCTCCCGACGGCGTCACCGTCGATCGCGACTACGATCCGAGTTTGCCGCCGCTCGCCGTGGATCCCAACCACATCATCCAGGCGATGCTGAATCTTGGTCGAAACGCCATCCAGGCATTATCGAACAGCGGCGTGCAAGCACCGCGCTTGGTGCTGCGAACCCGCGCGGCCACCAACATCAGCATCGGGGCGCGGCGCCATCGGTTGGTGGCCTCCATCCAATTCGAAGACAATGGACCCGGGGTGCTCGCGGAAATCCGCGACACCATTTTCTATCCGCTCGTGTCCGGTCGCTCCGACGGAACAGGCCTCGGCTTGGGTATCGCTCAAGATCTCGTAAGCCGCCACGGCGGCCTCATCGAGTTCGACAGCGCGCCGGGAAGAACCATATTCGTGATTTTTCTCCCCATGGACTCCGTATGAATGCAAAGCCGCTTCAAGTTTGGTTGGTCGACGACGATGCGTCCATTCGTTGGGTGCTGGAGAAGGCGCTCAAAGGCAGCGGCATGCTCGCCAAATGCTTCGACGGCGCGGACAACGCTCTGACCGCGCTGCGCGGCGACGCACCCGATGTCTTGATGACCGACATCCGCATGCCCGGGCGCAGCGGCCTCGATCTCTTGAAGGAAATCCAAGTATCGCGGCCCGGATTGCCGGTGATCGTGATGACCGCGCACTCGGACCTGGACGCGGCGGTCGCTGCCTATCAAGGCGGCGCGTTCGAGTATCTACCCAAGCCCTTCGACATCGACAAGGCGGTGGATCTGGTACGCCGCGCCGCACAGCAAGCCACCGTATCCACCGACGTGGAGGCCGCCCGCCGCAGCATTCCTGAATTGCTGGGGCAAGCCGCGGCCATGCAGCAGGTATTTCGCGCCGTCGGCAGATTGTCCCGATCCAGCATGACGGTGCTCATCACGGGCGAATCGGGAACGGGTAAAGAGCTGGTGGCGCACGCGCTGCATCGGCACAGCCCGCGCTCCAATAAAGCTTTCGTCGCTCTCAATACCGCTGCATTCACAGCGGACCTGCTCGAGTCCGAGCTGTTCGGCCACGAAAAAGGCGCCTTCACCGGCGCCGACACACTGCGCCGCGGGCGCTTCGAACAAGCCGACGGCGGCACACTCTTCCTCGACGAGATCGGCGATATGTCGCCGGCGCTGCAAACGCGGCTCTTGCGCGTGCTGGCAGAGGGGGAATTTTACCGCGTCGGTGGCCAAACGCCCGTGAAGGTGGACGTGCGCGTCATTGCGGCCACCCATCAGGACCTCGAGACACGCGTGAAGTCCGGCCATTTCCGTGAAGACCTACTGCATCGTCTCAATGTAATCCGCATCGAGATTCCGCCGCTGCGCGAGCGGCGCGAAGACATTCCCGAACTTCTGCGCCATTATTTGAGCGTCGCGGGGCAGGAACTGGGCGTCGAGCCCAAGTTGCTCATGCCGACCGCGGAAACGGCCTTGGTGACCTTCGATTGGCCGGGCAACGTGCGCCAGCTCGTGAACGCGTGCCGGCGCCTCACCGTCACGGCGCCGGGGCGCGAAATCCGCGCCGAGGATATTCCCCCGGATCTCGGCGGTGCGCCCGTCGGACATGCAGCGAACCATGACTGGACCGCCAAATTGTCGCATTGGGCGGAGCAGGAATTGGAAGCCGGCACGCAGCGACTGCTGGACCAGGCCGTACCGGAAGTGGAACGCATACTCATCCGCGTGGCATTGCGCAAGGCCGACGGCTTGAAACAGGACGCAGCGAAGCTTCTCGGCTGGGGCCGCAACACGTTGACCCGGAAAATGAAAGAGCTCGGCATGGAAGACGTCGCGTAACGCCGGCCCCGGGACCGCTCTGCGACAGTTTATAATCGGTTAGACCATGGCCGATTTTTTAGCGCACACGTTGGGGGCGTCCCAACGCATTTTCTACGGCAACTCGATTGCCGATTGGCTGGTTGGCGGCATCGTGGCCGCGGCGGTGTGGTCGGGCCTCTCGCTGTTGCAGCGGCTCATCGCCGCTCGCTCCAAGCGGTACTCGACGGCTCACAGGTCGACGCCGATCCGACTCCTGTCCTATCTCGTCGGCAACACGAAGCAATTCTTCTTCTTGGCACTGGCACTCGATGCCGCTCAGGAAAGCCTCAGTTTGACGCAGAGGCTGCAGCACATCGTCTGGAATGTGGTCTTGATGCTGGTCTTGTTGCAGGTGGGGCTCTGGGCCGGGCGAGCCGTGCGATTCTACCTCGAGATCAAGGAGCTGGAGCGCGGCTCGGACCGGCTGTTCGCCGGCTCGATGGACATCATCAATTTCGTCGCGCGCTTAATTGTCTGGGCGTTGTTGATCCTGGTGGCGCTCGAGAACCTCGGGGTGAACATCACGGCTTTGTTGGCCGGACTGGGCGTCGGCGGCGTCGCGGTGGCCCTCGCCCTGCAGAACATCCTGGGCGACTTGTTCGCGTCGCTGTCGATCGCGCTCGATAAGCCGTTCGTGGTGGGCGACAGTTTGAACATCGACGCATACACCGGCTCGGTCGAACGCATCGGCATCAAGACGACCCGTCTGCGCAGCGAAACCGGCGAACAAATCATTTTATCGAATGCCGACATCCTGAAGAGCCGTGTACGAAATTTCGGCCGCATGCCCGAACAGCGAGTTCTGACGACGCTGCGCGTGGCCTACGAGACACCGAGCGAGCAGCTCGCGGGAATACCCAAGCTGCTGGAGGACATCGTGCGCGAACAAGCGACGGCACGTTTCGAACGGTGTCACCTGAAGTCGCTGGGCGAATCGTCGCTGCAATTCGAACTTTCCTATTTTGCGCAGCAGCCGAAGCTCAATCCGATGCTCGATCTGCAGCAGGCCGTGAACTTGCGCATCATCGTCGAATTCCGCCGTCTCGGCATCGAATTCGCCTATCCCGCGCAGCGCGTCCTTCTCGAACGATAACGCGATGCTGCATGTCGTTCTGTACGAGCCGGAAATCCCGCCGAACACCGGAAACGTCATTCGGCTCTGTGCCAATACCGGGGCCACCTTGCATCTGGTGGAGCCGCTCGGATTCAAATTGGACGACAAGGGTCTGCGACGCTCGGGCCTCGACTATCACGACCTCGCCGACGTGCGAGTGCATGCCGATTTGGACAGGTGTCTGGACGCGCTGGCGCGGGCGTCGGGCCCGCCCCGGGTGTTCGCTGTGGAAACCGGGGGGCGACTCCGCTATAGCGATCTCGACTACCGGTCCGGGGATGCCTTCGTGTTCGGGCCGGAAACCCGCGGCCTGCCCGCGCCGGTACTCGATCGCATCGGGCAGGAAAACACGCTGTTCATTCCCATGAAACCGAACAGCCGCAGCATCAATCTGTCGAACGCCGTGGCCATCGTCGTCTTCGATGCCTGGCGTCATTTGGCCTTCGCAGGCAGCGCGTAGGCAGCGCTTAGGCCGGCCGCCGGCCGCTACTCCGACTTCGGCGGCAAGTCGAACAACGCGCGATCGTCCGTCCGGGTGAGTGCCCGGTCCAACCACCCCCGAAGGCGCTGCGCGTCCATTTCGCCATCCTGTACCTTCCCCTGGATGACGGCGCCGATCACGAATCGGCGACGGGTTTCGGCCTTGCGTTCCCGTTGTGCGTCAATTGCGCGCTTGCGCGCGTCGCTGCGCTGCTGCCGCAGCTTCAACTGTTTGAGCCGCTCCTCGAGCGTCGAGATCTGGTCATCGAGTTTGGGCATTCCGTCTCTCCCGCAGGGCGCGCTTGCAGCCGGAAGCGGATAATAACCAGCGGCGTCATGGTTTGCTCGCCGTTGCTGCGGCAACTAGATAAAATTACATGGCGCGCACTTATACGTTCGAGGCCGCGAGGGAGGTGCCTGCGCTGCCTTGCACCATCGCGGGCGGGCGCACCCGCGCGCTAGAGGCAGGTGCGCTCGGGTTGCGGCCGCCTGTGACACAATGCGGTTCCCGGGAAACCCCGTGCGCACGAACGATGGAACCTAGTATGGCTCAACGACCACAGCTGACCTTGCATCGCCTCGATCAAATGCGCGCTGCGGGTGAAAAGATCGCGATGCTGACTTGCTACGATGCCGCCTGTGCTCGCTTGCTCGACGATGCGGGCGTCGATGTACTGCTGGTGGGGGACTCGCTTGGGATGGTCGTCCAGGGCAATCGCAGCACCTTGCCGGTATCCTTGACGGACATGGTCTACCACACGCGCTGCGTTGCCAGCGGCAACCAGACTGCGTGGGTGATAGCGGACATGCCCTTTGGCAGCTACCAACAATCTGCCTCGCAAGCCGTGAAAAATGCCGCTCTCCTGATGCAGGCGGGCGCGCACATGGTCAAGCTCGAAGGCGGCGGATGGACGGCACCCATCGTTCGTTTTTTGGTGGACCGGGGAATTCCGGTCTGCGCCCACTTAGGCTTCACTCCTCAGTCAGTGCATGCGCTGGGCGGCTACCGCATCCAAGGACGTGAGAATGCCTCCGCGGACAATTTGCAGCGGCACGCGCGGGAGCTGGCAGACGCCGGCGCTCAGATGGTGGTGCTGGAACTGGTGCCCTCGGTTTTGGCCCGCAATTTGACGGCGAGCCTCTCCATGTCCGTCATTGGTATAGGCGCCGGTTCCGGGTGCCATGGCCAGGTACTGGTCCTGCATGACATGCTGAATATCACCCAGGGGAAGTTGCCGCGCTTCGTGCGTAACTTCATGGAAGGAAGCGGCAGCATCGAAGCGGCAATACGGCTGTTCGTAGCCGACGTAAAGAGCGGCGCGTTTCCGGACGATGTTCGGCACGGCTACTGATAATCGACATGCAGATCATTCACGGCATCGCTGAGCTTCGCAGCACCTTGCATGGGAGCAGCCATATTTCTTTTGTCCCCACCATGGGCAACTTGCACGAGGGACATTTATCGTTGGTGCAGCGGGCGGCGGCGCACGGCGGCCCGGTGGTCGCGAGTATTTTCGTCAATCGTCTGCAGTTCGCCCCGCATGAGGATTTCGACCGATATCCGCGCACGTTGGCCCGTGATTGCGACCTTTTGCGAAACGCGGGTTGCGACATCGTGTTTGCACCGAGCGAGCAGGAGCTCTACCCGGAGCCCCAGACCTATCGGATGCACCCGCCCGCCGCTCTGGCCGACATTCTAGAGGGTCATTTCCGGCCGGGCTTTTTCATAGGCGTATGCACGGTGGTCCTCAAACTCTTCAACGCCGTACGGCCGCAGGTGGCGGTCTTCGGCAAAAAAGACTACCAACAGCTCCTCATCATTCGCGGCTTGGTGGAGCAATGTGCGTTACCCATCGAGATCGAAGGGGGCGATACGGTGCGCGAAGCGAACGGCCTCGCCTTGTCATCCCGCAACGGTTATTTGAGCGAAGACCAACGTATCGAAGCCACCCAGCTGCAGCGTGAGCTGCGGCTGATTGCCGCTGCGGTGAACACGGGGCGGCGCGACTATGCCGCGCTGGAAGCCGGCGCGCTGAGCAATCTCAAAGTTCGCGGTTGGTCCCCGGACTACATTGCGATCCGCCGCCGCAAGGATCTCGGCGAGGCGGGGCAAGGTCCACTGGTCGTGGTCGCCGCGGCGCGGCTGGGGAATACTCGGCTCATCGACAACATCGAAATATGAGGTACGCCCGCGGCGGACACCTCGGAACCACCAAATTTTCCGCGGATTCGGCCTAGAGCTTCTAAGAGGAATAGCCGAAGGAGGGGAGGCCATTGCGGTCGCCTTGATTTGCCTTGCCCGTGACCCGGGTCTCAGCCAAACCCGTCGCTTGCCTGGCACTCTCCCCACTTCCCTCCCTCCTGATGGAATAGGACATGGCTCGATCCCGTCGCTCCAGCGCGTTTACCGATTTGTTGGACATCGCCTCCAGACTGCCCTGGAAAGTGGCGTTGGTCTTAGCGGTGATCAGTCTTCTCGCTCTGCACCTGCTCGCGGCCGCGTTCGCCTCCTCGCCGACGGCCAACACGGTAGCTGACTTGGGCGGTGTCGTAGTTCACCAAGGCGTTCACTTCGGCGCATTGCTCTTGCAGTTTGTGGTGCCGCCGGCATTTCTCATCGGCGGGGCGGTGTCGTACTGACCGCATTGCCTCGCTACATGAGGCAACGCGACCGGCAGTTATAATTGTCGCCGGTCAGTCGTACTTCAAACGGTCGCGCTCAATTCAGCTGCTTGAAGAAACCCGCAGGCCCCGAGGTCCCGCGGTGGCGTCGCTTACGTGGCAAGAATTTGAGAGCCTGGTGGCCGAAGGATTTCGGCAGCGCGGGTTTACGGTCACGGAAAAAGGCGGCGCGGCCGCGGATGGCGGCGTGGATATTATCCTGGCACGCGGCACGGAACGTTTCCTCGTCCAGTGTAAGCAATGGCGCGCCCAGCAAGTCCCCGTCACCATCGTGCGGGAATTGTATGGAGTCATGGCCGCGCAACAGGCCGCCGGCGGCTATGTCGTGACTTCCGGTCGCTTTACCCAAGATGCCATCGCTTTTGCGCACGGCCGCAACATCGAGCTGATCGACGGGAAGACGCTGCCAGCGCTGCTCCGCGAATCGAAGAACCCAGTCGCCGCTTCAACGATGACGCCGCGCACGAACACCAATCACGCCTCAGCGCCAGCGTGTCCGCGATGTAACGAACCGATGGTACCCAGGATTGCAAAGCGCGGCGTAAACCTCGGCAGTGAATTTTGGGGCTGTTGCCGTTATCCTAAATGCAAAGCCACTCTTGCCAAGGCCTGAGATCTCGCTGGTCGCTCCCGAAGGGCGCGGCTACTTTCCCATTCGCAGATGTTGGCACCGAGATGAACATCGCGCAATTTGTGACTTTCAGAGACGAATGGCACTGATTCTTCAGCGCTATTTGGCAATTTGGCACCTTACGCTCCGCTCGATCGGCTTCATTGCTTCATTGAGCGACCTAAGACGTTGAGGTCATCCCTATGGACCCAACTGAAATCCACGTGTCCTTTACTTTAGCGCCTTCACCACACTTGCAAAAAACGCTTCATCGTCCAGCATGCGTGCGGCTCGAGAGGGCTTAGGACGCGCGCTGAGGACAACGATGACCACCTTGTCACTCGGATTGATATAAATGTGTTGTCCGAAATTGCCGGCAGCCTGAAAGGCTCCCTGATGCACAGGATCGGTTGAGGTTATCGTCCACCACTGATAGCCGTAGTTGACCAGTTTGCCGGCGATGGTATGTGGGCTACCCGCCTCGCGGAACCATCCGTCCGGGACAATGCGCTCCCCGTTGATCACGCCATCGTTCTGTACCATCAGCCCAAAACGCCCATAGTCCCGCAAGGTCGCGCCAATGCCGGCACCGGCATAAGCCATTCCGCCAGGCGATTCGAGCCACCAGGTCGCATTCTGTTCCATGCCTAGGCGTGACCAGAGAGTGTCAGTCAGAAATTGAGCCAAAGGCTGGTGCGTGGCGCCCTCTATCACGGCTCCAAGGATGAAAGTCTCTCCGGTGTTGTAATTCCAGAGCGTTCCAGGCGCTGCGATGCGCGGTAACTCTTTCATATAATTGAGTATGAGTCCAGGCTTCTGCTGCAGTCGGAGGGCTGCGACCTTTCGTAGATCCGAGTTGGCATCCGTGTAAGTCTCGTCCCATTTCACGCCGGAAGCCATCTGCAAGATATTGCGGATCGAAACGTCATCGTACGCACCACCCTTTAATGCCGGCACGTACCGAGTGACGGGTTCGTCCAAGCTTTTGATTAATCCTTGTTTCAATGCGGCCCCGAGCAGCGTGGATGAAATCGACTTCGCCATCGAAAATGACGACCAGCGAGTCTTAGGCCCAATGCCGAGCTCGTAATCCTCGAATGCAATCTTGCCGTCTCTGAGCACCAGTAGCCCGGCAATACGATTGGTCGCTAGGTAGTCGAACAGATCGTAATCCTTGCCCCCTGACTGAAAGTGAACATTGGTGAGTGTGTCGGTCGTGGCGGATAGTGGTTTGACGGGGCCTTTGCGATGAACGAAGTTGACCGGGAAAAGCTTGTCGGAATGAGACAGCATGGTCACTTCGGTGTCCGGCAACACGTTGCCATCCAACAATGTTGCGTAGCTGGGCCACGGTGGCACGACCGCTGCCTCGCTCGCAAGCGAGCAGAATCCCATAACCCCTGCCAAAAGCGTTGGGATCCACTTGCCAATTTTGAGAAACGGCATCAATGGGCTCTCCATAGGTTGCTGATCTCCGATGGTACGAATTAATGACTTTTATCGGTTGATGTCCACCTTGCTGCCCCTGCATTGGTCTTGCAGCGAGCATAGGCATGGGGCCATACATCGTCTCGGTACAGCTTGTCATACAGCGCATAGAAGCGATAACCCGGTTCACCCTTCGCTTTGACATGCAACGCCTTCTGTAGCTCCTGAACCTTGTTCGGAGTTGATAGGTTTCCCGATCTCCTGGCCTCCTCGCTACTTCCAACGTTCCGCTTGAACCACCGACTGGAAATCCAAAAGAGGTAGTTCTAGGGCCTCGTGGCCCCCCTCAGGCAGCGGTCGCGGTCAACTCTTGCAATAAATCGGGATGTCGATCGAGTAGCTGCAGCAATTTCACTAGTGCCAAGGGCGGCTTCGTCTTGCCGTTCTCGTATCGGGAGAAAGCATTCACGCCACCGCCGAAAATCTCGCCCGCTTCCCGCTGGTCCAGATTGAGCTTCTTGCGCACCCTCAAAATGAACGCTGGATCGACGATAGCGGCGTTGACCTGTTTGTTGAACTCGAGCATCAAACCCATCGTGCGCCCGGTCTCGGCCAGGCTCAGAATCGACTCATCGCAGGCGGTGCAAAAGTCCCCAGTGACCGCCGGAATCACCGTCGATTCGCCCTTGTAGGTATAAGGCATGTCACGAGTGTCATGCACCAGTTCCGCCGCGCCGCAATTGGGACATCGCATAGTCATAGCTCCTTGAACGAGACGATCAGGACATCGTCAATGACGGTCAGTTTTAGATACACCTCACCCGCCGCTGTCATCGGCCGATAGACGTCTTGCCACACGCGATGATCTGCATGCGTGGTCATGCTCTTGTGAAAATCTGCCGTGGTCAGCGCCTGAATCACGGCCAGCATGCCATCGAGGTCAAACCCCAAGGCCACCGCCCCTTCACGCGCCGTTCGGGTGGTCCGCACTGACCCGCCGTGACCAACGCTTTGACGACGCCGAGCTTGCAGTGCGGGGTGAATTTCTCCACGGCTTATAGTAACCAAGTAGGTTAAAATTAGCAAGTAGGTTAATGCGGACCTACCGCTTTCCGTACTTGGGCGTCGGCCGCTCCCGTCCCGCGCTTCGATCACGCCCATGAGTTCGGCACCAGCCTCTTTAGTACTGGAAGCGGCTAGCTGAACACGCAGATTCGCCAGCAGTGCTTCCTGCTCCGGAGATAGGTCAAAGTTCGCCCGTTTGGTGGTAGCGGTCATGGGGTAGCCTTGTATGGCATCCCTCTGGCGGTGCGCCAGAATGGCTGCCCGCTGCTCGATCTTGCACCCTTGCTGATTGAGAGCAGTGTGGCCGCTCAGCCCGCCCGTCGAAACGTCAAGTTCAGGCGCTGCGCGCCCAAGGCTTCGTGGTAACCCTCTTTGACCGGCAGCACCCCGTGGTGACGCAAGCGCGCGGCACCTCCCCAAACCACCACATCACCGTGCCGCAGCGGTATCCGCCGCTGCCGCTCGGACCGTGCGTTGCCGCCGAACAGGAAGACCGCTGGCAATCCGAGCGAAACGGACACGATGGGCGCTCCGAAATCGCGTTCATCCTTATCCTGGTGCAGCGTCAGGCGGGCGCCAGGTTGGTAGCGATTGAGCAGGCACGCGTCCGGCACAAAATCTGGGAAACCTCCGGCCGCCGCCGCCGCCCCGGCGAGTTCCGCGAACACGGGGGGCATGGGTGGCCAGCTATTGCCGCTCAACGGATCGCACCTCTCATATCGATAACCGCGACCGTCACTCACCCAGCCGAGGTTGCCGCAGTTGGTCATCGCCACGGACATGCGAAAGCCGCCGGGGGTCTGCAGATGGCGGAACGGGGCCGCGGCAGTGATTTGCGCGACAGCCGCGAGCAATGCGGCATCGGCCGCGAGTGCAAACCCGGGCAGCACCCACGCACCGGGCGCCAACAGCTGCCGCGTCGTATCGGACAGGGTCGAATCGAAGAAATCCGGCGTGTGGTATTGCACGACGAGATTTTACCCTTTGGGAGCGGCAGGTAAGTTCAATGGCGGAGCGTTAACGGCCGCCGCTTCGGCGCAGCGGCGTGCCGCGCTTCTCCGAGCCTGGGGTCAATCGTCCGCGCGCCGGCCGCGTAATTCGCGACGCTCCGTGGCAAGCGGTCTGCTGCGCCGCAGTCCGCTCAGTTCATCCTTGCGGCGCGGCCGTCCGCGGCGATCGCCATGATGTTTGTAAGAACATGAACACGACTCTTGGCAGGCGCACTCGGCCAGCGGCAGGCGGGGTGCTTCCCGCGACAAATAGCGAGCGGCATCGCGGTCTCGCGCCGCTCGGCAGCTCACGTCCCCAGTGACGATGGAGACCGCGTGCCAGGGAGACGCCTGACGCGGTGGCGAAGGGATCCCTTTCGCGGCGGGTTGCGGCGATCTGGATTGGGACGTTGTCCACGCCTGTGGCGACTTCCTCTGCACTACCTAGCTCCCGATGCATATTGAGACGTGGGCACAAAAATTTCACGGCCCTCGCCATTTCGATCCGGTGCCTATGGATAGAAAGCGATGGGGCGTGAAGAAATGACTCGTATTGGGGGGCCACCGGGCCAACTATTTGCGCGTCTGTCCGCACTGTGGTCCAGTCCTCCCCGTTCGAGGCATGCGATCCCCGACCGCAAACTTGGTTGCGAGGCGGATCGGGTACAGTCGACCGCATGCATCGACGTACCGGCAGTGCTGATCTGCCCCTCCATGGAGGGCGCGTACCCCCGTGGTTGTCCGCGCGGATGGCGGCGCTGGGACGGGTCATCGTGGAAGCGATCGTGCACGAATACGGCCGCGATGAGCTATTGCGGCGCTTGGCGCACCCGTTCTGGTTTCAGTCCTTCGGCGCGGTCATGGGGATGGATTGGCACTCCTCCGGAATCACGACCAGCGTGATCGGCGCGTTGAAGCGCGGGCTGGCGCCGGTGCAGCGGGAGCTGGGGATCTTCGTTTGCGGCGGAAAGGGCGCGCAATCGAGAAAAACACCGGACGAACTCGTCGCCGCAGCGGACAGTACCGGCTTCGATGCCGCCCCCCTGGTGCGCGCAAGTCGGCTGGTCGCGAAGATCGACGGCGCCGCTGTACAAGACGGATTCGATCTCTATCTGCATGCGTTCTTCGCCACCGTGGAGGGCCGCTGGTGCGTGGTTCAGCAAGGCATGAATGAAAATCTCCGTGAAGCCCGCCGCTATCATTGGCAATCGGAGAATCTGCCGGGCTTCTTCGAGTCGCCGCATGCGGCCATCGAAGGCCGAAACATGGGCTCCATCCTGAACTTGGCAGATGCACGCGCCGCACGCAATCGAGCCGCGGGACTGGAATTGGCGCGCGGCGGCCCGCACCTAACGCTCGATGTGTTGCGGCGCTACGGCGCGTCGGATGCCGCGCTGTCGCTGCCGTTGTTCCCGGAGATCGAAACGGTGCCCGAACCGCCGCTGCCCCATTTGCGTCTGCCGCACCGTCACGAAGTTCGTGCCTCGGATGTAGTTCTGCGGCGCCTGCACGGTACGCTCGCCGCCGCTGCGGACGCCCATCTGACCGATTTCGCGGACTTGTTGCTGACGCCCGGGGTCGGGGCGCGCACCGTGGAAGCGCTTGCCTTCGTGGCGGAAGTGGTGCATGGCGCTCCCGCGAGATTTTCCGATCCGGCGCGCTTTTCGCTCGCTCTCGGCGGCAAGGATGGACATCCGTTCCCGGTGCCCATCAAAGTATTCGACGAGACCATCAAGCTGCTCAAACGTGCGGTGTCCCGCGCCAAACTAGGTTCGAGCGAAGCGCTCGCCGCCATCAAGCGCCTCGATACTCAAGCTCGAGTGCTGGAATCCTGCGGCGGCCAGCCACTATTCCCCGGACCGGCATTCGAGTCATTCGTCACCGCGGAACGCGCGAGGTCGGCGACCTTGGGCGGACGCACCGTGGCGTCGCGCTGAATCACTCCACTTCGGAGCGCAGTTCCCGTCCCATCAGGTCTTGTACCGCTTCGCGCACCGGTTTGCCCTCGTGCATGATGCGGAACACCTCTCTGCAAATTGGCATTTCCACCGCCAGCCGACCCGCCACGGCACACACCGCGCGCGACGCCGATACGCCCTCGACGACCTGATGGATACTGCTTTGGCTCTCGAGCATCGATTTGCCGCGGCCCAGGGCCAACCCCAGGCGGCGATTTCGGGATTGGTCGTCCGTACACGTGAGCACCAGGTCGCCGAGACCGGCGAGGCCCATGAAGGTCTCGCGCGCGGCGCCGAGTTGCACGCCGAGCCGCATCATTTCGGCGAGCCCACGCGTGATGAGCGCGACGCGCGTATTGGCGCCGAAGCCCATCCCGTCCGCAATACCCGAGCCGATGGCAATGACATTCTTCACGGCGCCGCCCACCTCGACGCCCATGATATCGCTTTGCATATAGGCGCGAAAATTAGGCCCCGAGAGCTTCTCGGCCAGCGCTTTGGCGAACTCTCGGTCGCGCGATGCAACGGTCATCGCAGTCGGCAATCCCGCGCCGACTTCCCTCGCGAACGTGGGACCCGATAAAACCGCGCCGGGCCTCGTACCCAGGATTTCACTCGCGACCTGATGCGGCAGCAGACCAGTGGAAACCTCGAATCCCTTGGTGGCCCACGCGACCCGTGCATCACGGCCCAGATGAGGTTCGATCTGCTCCAGAGTGTCCCGGAATGCATGCGAGGGAACGGCGATCAGTGCGTCGCGCACGTCGTCCAACGCCTCTCGCGGGTTAGACGCGACGCTGAGCGCTTGCGGAAAAGCCGCATCGGGCAGATAGCGTTCGTTGCATCGTGCCCGCTGCATCGCGTCGAGCTGCGCGGCATCCCGGCCCCACAAGCGCGCCGGGTGCCCGGAACGCGCCAGCTGGATGGCGAGCGCCGTTCCCCACGAGCCCGCGCCGATAACCGCTATCGGCTCCCGGTGCGCGCTCGGCATGTTCGGGACCCTAGTTGACCAAGCCGGATTGCGGCGCTTCCGATGCCTGGGCAAACAGAGCGTCGAAGTTGACCAGCGGCAGCAGGAAGTTGGGGAAGCCGCCTTTGACGATCAAGTCGGAAACGACTTCGCGCGCGTACGGGAACAATACGCTCGGACAGAAGCTGCCGATGAGACGTTTCAGATCTTCCACCGACGCACCGGCAATGGAAAACACACCGGCCTGTTTTACTTCCACCAAGTACAGGGTGGCTTCGCCCTGCTTGGCTTCCAGGGTAATCGTCAGCAACACTTCGCGCACATCGGGGGCCAGTTCCTCCGCCGATGTGTTCATGTTGAGCTGAAATTTCGGCTCCCAGCCTTGATTGTTCGGCAGCCGCGGACCGTTCGGCGATTCGTACGAACAATCCTTCAAATACACGCTCTGCAAGCTCACCTGCACGCCGCCGACATTGGCTTCCACCGGTTCGGTTCTAACCTCGTTCATCTATTCCCCCTGCCCCGAATTAATCGAAATCAGCCGATCAAGCTCGCCGCTGCCTTCGAGCTCGAACAGATCATCGCACCCGCCGACGTGTTTTTGGCCGATAAAAATCTGCGGAACCGTGCGCCGGCCGCTGCGCGCCATCATTTCCTCGCGAAATTTTGGGTCGTCATCCACATCGATCTCTTCGACCACCACATTCTTTGCGCTCAAAAGCGCCTTGGCCCGCTGGCAGTACGGACACCAGCCCGTGACGTAGACCGTGACCGCCGCGTGAGTCATTTTCCGCTCGCTCTGCCGCCCGAAGCGGTCTTCGTCAGCGGCAAATTATCCTTGACCCAGGCGTTCAAGCCCCCTTCGAGATTGAAGACCTTGGTGAAACCGAGCTTGGTGAGCGTACGCGCGGCGCCCGCGCCCCCACTGCCGCCCTCGTCATACGTGATGACGCTCTTATCGCGCCACTTCTTCAGGCTGTCCGCCTGAGATTCGAGATCCGCGGCCGGTATGTTGCGCGCATCGCCGATGTGCCCCGCGTCGAACGATTCCTTGGGACGCAGATCGAGGACCAGAGCGCCCTGGTTCATGAGACGCACGGCCTGCATCGCGGATAGGGCGGCGAACGCCTGGATGCGCGCTTGAACCTCGTAAACGGCAAGCGCCACCGCAGCCAACACGGCACCGCTCGCGAGGTAAGGATGATTGCCAATGAACTCGACTAATCGCTGCATACGGCTCAAGTACTGGGGTTTTCGGAGGGGCGCAAGTATAGCAGGGCTTGTATGCTTGCCGCCCATGAAGTCAGCGACCCAAGCCCCGCGTGCGATCAAGTACTTAGGCTTGCTTGCCGCCATCGGCTTGGGCCTTTGCGCAGGCGCGAGTCCGGCCGACCAAACCACCGACACGGCGGAGGCCAAGGCCAAACTCGCCGAAGTGCGCGGCCGAATCAGGGCACTGACCAATCGGTTGGGGGCCGAACTCGAGCAGCGCGATGCGCTCAGCGCGCGCTTGCGCGAGGCGGACCTCGGCATCACCGACATGCGCCGCCGGCTCGACAGCCTCCGTGGCGAACAGCTGTCGGCCGAGCGGCATCGCGGAGAGCTGCGCGCCGAACAGTCGCGCGTTGAAAATAGTCTCGATGCGCAGCGCGATGCGTTGGCGCGGCAAGCACGCGCCGCATACATGATCGGTCAGCTGGAACAAATCAAGCTGTTGTTGAGCCAAACCGATCCGGCAAGCGCCGGGCGAATGGCCGCTTACTACGGATACTTCGCCCGCGAACGGTCGCGGCGAATCGCGGAGATTCTCGAGCGCGTGGGCCGTGTTCAGGAATTGATCGAGCAGATAGACCAAGCCAGCGACAAGCTGCGGGCTCTGCAAGCCGATACGCTGCGCCAAATGGCGGATCTCAAACACGCGCGCGAGGAGCGTGTGCTCGCTTTGGCAGAAATCGCCAAGCAGGTGAGCAGCGGCAATCAGGAACTCGCGCAGCTCAAACGCGAGGAGCGCGCCGAGGAATCCTTGGTCGCCGATCTTGCCCGCGTGCTGCAGGACTTTCCGGTCGATGCTCAACAGAGTTTCGAGGGCCTGCGCGGCAAGCTGCCGTGGCCGGTACAAGGCTCGGTGATTGCGCGGTATCAGGACGCCGGACAGTCCGGCTTGCGGCGGAACGGCGTGCTCATCGAAACCGCGCGCGGTGCGAAAGTGCGCGCGCCCTACTTCGGGCGTGTGGTCTACGCCGATTGGCTGCAAGGACTTGGGTTATTGCTCATCATCGGACACAAGGGCAACTACATGACGCTGTACGGTCATGCGGAAGTTCTCTACAAGTCGGTGGGCGATTGGGTGGCGCCCGGCGACGTGATCGCCGGTTTGAGCGAGGCAGGCAGCGCTGCACCGCAACTTTATTTCGAGATTCGCGACGGGCGCAAGCCGGTGGACCCCAAGGTTTGGCTGACGGCCAAACCCTGATCGAATCGCGGCGGCGCGCACGCTCGTCGGCGAAACGTTATGTCTCGTGCCGCGGCTCAAGCGTCCCGCAACTGGCGGCAAAGGACCGTCGCACGTATGCTGCGCTGACTGATGGTCAAGAAAGCCCGCAATATGGTGTGGATGGCGATGGGTGCGTCCATCGGCTTATCGCTCGGGATGGCAGGCGGCGTTCTGGCCGACAAGCCGACCCCTTTTGGCACGGATGTCCCCTGGCAGGACGCTCACATGTTGGCAGAGGTATTGGACCGCGTAGAGCACGACTATGTGGATCCCGTCGATGACCATCAGCTGTTGCAGGCGGCGATACGCGGCATGGTGTCCTCTCTCGATCCTTATTCCGCTTATCTGGACGGCGACGAATACGATGAGATCAAGATCTCGAGCTCGGGGCAGTACTCGGGGGTAGGCGTCGAGGTCGCGATGGAGGACGACCAGGTCGTCGTGGTGTCGCCCTTCGAAGGGTCACCGGCGGCCGCTGCGGGAATCCGCACCGGCGATGTGATCGCCACCATCGATGGCGTGCCGGTGAATCCGATGACCCTCGCGGACACCATCGGACGCATGCGCGGCAAAGAGGGAACCTCGGTCAAGATCGGCATACTGCGCTCGGGCAACACCGCACCGCTGGAGTACACGCTCAAGCGGTCGCGCGTCGAGCTGCACAGCGTCAAATCCGACCTTCCCGAACCGGGTTACGGCTACGTGCGCATCGCCGAGTTCAGCGAGACGACGGGCGAGGACACGGTGAAGGCGCTGCGGGCCCTGCACAAACGCAACGGACCCGCACTGAAAGGCCTGGTGCTGGACCTGCGCAACAATCCGGGAGGGGTGTTGGAAGCAGCGGTGGCCGTCGCCGACGCATTCCTCGATGGAGGGGTCATCGTGAGCGCCAAGGGGCGTACCGCGGAGTCGAAATTCGAGATGAAAGCGACGCCGGGCGACGAACTCAACGGAGCGCCTATCGTCGTGTTGGTCAACGGCGGCTCCGCGTCGGCGGCCGAGATCGTGGCCGGCGCGCTCAAAGATCACCACCGGGCCACCCTCATGGGCCGCACCACATTCGGCAAAGGTTCCGTGCAAACGGTAATGCGTTTGTCGGGCGACCGGGCCATCAAGCTCACGACCTCTCTTTACTACACGCCCTCCGGCGTTTCGATCAACCATCGGGGCATCGCCCCTGACGTGGAGCTGGAACTCGAGCACGATGCGCCGAATGCCCCGGGACGGGCCCCCGCGGACGCTCCCCTGGAGCAGCGTGATCCGGACGTCAAGCGCGCCATTCAAGAATTGAAGGTGCCGACTGCGGGGGGGCCGGGTTCAGTGACCGCCGCACTACGGTCTCCCGCTCAGTAGTGCGCAGCACCCGGTCCATCGAGGTTTTATGTTTGGCCTTGGCCGCACTGGTGATCGTATGGTCGCGGGCATCGACCGTGCAGCTGTGGCCGGTGCTCGGCCTCTTGGGAGTGTTCGCGATCGCCATCGTGGTATTTCGCGCCCGCCGCTTCTTTCCCCGCAGCACTCGGACCAAATTGCAAATCGAATCGTGGTCCATGGTGTTGTTCATCACCGGAGTCCTGTGGTTCACCGGCAAGAGCACCAGCCCGCTGCTGAATCTGTACTTGCTACCCATCATCTTGAGCGCCCTCACGCTCGGCCGTTTCATCACCCTGGCCCAAGTAGCCGTGATCGCCATCTGTCACCTCGCGCTCGCCGCCGCGACCCCGGGCGTGGACGTGGCGTCCCTGGCCTACGCCAGCCGAGCCATCGGGGAGTTGGCACCCTTCCTGTTGGTGGCGTATCTCACGACCACTTTGTCGGCCGATATCACCGAGGCACGGGAGCACATCGAAAATCTCGCCCAGACGGACTCGCTCACCGGCCTGTTCAATTTGCGCATGTTCAACGAGGTATGGCAGCGCGAGCACGCCGTGCGCGAGAAAGACCGCGGTGTCTACGCCTTGCTGATGATCGATATGGATAAACTCAAGGACATCAACGATAGTTTCGGCCACGACGGCGGCAACAGCGCCCTGATGCTGGTCGCCCAATGTCTGCAACGGAGCATTCGCGGTACCGACACCGCCGCCCGTCTCGGGGGCGATGAATTTGCCCTGCTGCTGCCGGGCGCTTCTGCCGACATCGCCGAGGCGGTGGTCAAGCGCGTTAGACATAATGTTTACAAAACCACGTTGGATCTGCGCTCGAGGATGATCCGCTGCAGCGTCAGCATCGGAGTGGCGAACTATCCCGCCGACGGCCGCGATACGCGCGATCTCATGAGCATCGCCGAGCGCAACATGTACCGCGATAAAGAACTGAGGCGTGCTCCCGGGGCGCATGCAAGGGCTTGACCGCTCGAGCTGGATGACGCGGAACTCATTGGACTTTCGCGAGAAAGATGGCAAAGTTAGCGCCGCGTCACGCCGCAGCGTGATTGACATATGCTTATCTTGCGTGACTTGGGTTTATCTAGGGAAAGTATGAGACGAATCAACCGAGCGCGGCTGTCGCCGATGGCGGCATTGACCGGCACGCTCCTGGCATTTTCGACGTTGGCTGCGACTGCGAAACCCGCGCTCATCCCGAAACTCAAGTCGAGTTCGGTACTCATCGTCGATCAAAGCGATTCGACCGTGCTGTATGCGCGTCACTCGGACGTGGCGGCGCCCATTGCATCCATCACCAAGCTGATGACGGCCCTGGTGGTCCTCGACGCAAAGCAGCCGCTGGATCAACCCATCGAAATCACTCGAGACGAGACCGATCTGCCGCGAGGCGGGTTTTCACGGCTCAGCGTGGGTACGGTACTGACTCGCGGCGATCTCATGCATCTGGCGCTGATGTCCTCCGAAAACCGCGCGGCGCATGCGCTGGGGGTCAATTACCCGGGCGGAGTGCCGGCGCTGGTGAGCGCCATGAATGCGAAGGCGGCCGCTCTGGGAATGGTCAGCGCCCATTTTGTCGACCCCACCGGTTTGTCCAGCGACAACGTCGCGAGCCCTGAGGATCTTTCCAAATTGGTGCTCGCAGCCTCGCAGAATCCGCGTATCCGAGAGTATTCCACCGATGCGCGCTACACCGTCCGTGTCCACAAGCACCTGGTCGAATTTCACAACACGGATAATTTGGTGGCGAACCCCGCCTGGAACATCGTCGTGCAAAAGACCGGCTACATCACGGAGGCTGGCAAGTGCCTGGTCATGGAAGCCGTGATCGAGGGCCGCAACGTGATCATCGTGTTGTTGGATTCGGTGGGCCGAATGACTCGCGTGGCGGACGCCAAGCGCGTCAAGAGCTGGATGGAATCGACAGCCACGGAGCACGTGCGAGTCTCGATGCGCTGATCGCGCCGCTCGCCGCTGCGACTGCCCGCTCGACAGCGCGTTGCCGACCTCGCCTCGCCGGCCGCGCGCGCGCCGCCGCTCACATTAACTTTCCGTCATGCGCTTTTCGCGCAAGCCCTTGCCCGCCGTTCACCGTTCCCACCGTAGTTGCAAAGCCGGTGCGCTTGGCCGATAGTTCCGGAATCTTACCTTGGGGTGGTCTTACGAGACCTGAGACGTCGGCGCACCGACGAACCCGTTGAACCTGATCCGGTTAGTACCGGCGTAGGGAGCAGGTGTATGAACCTTCGATGGCTTGTCGTTGGACCGCTCGCGGTCTTAATTCTAGTGGCTCAGAGCGTGCGCGCGACTGACGATTCGCTCGAGGAAATCGTGGTCACGGC
>JALYHU010000241.1 GCA_030776345.1 Pseudomonadota bacterium
CGGTTGCCGCGCCGGCAGCCGCCGCGCCGGGCGCCGACGCGCCGACGAGCGATGCCAGCGTCAGCGCCGCAAATAAACTGCATTGAACCCGGCGCGATCGAGTCGTCATGGGGTCACCTTGAAGTGCTGCAAGAAGTCCAAGAACGCTCGTGCGGCCATGGCGGCATCATCCGCGCTCAAGGTCTCCATCGGATGGTGGCTGATGCCGCCGTTGCCACAGCGCACGAACAGCATGCCGATGCCCGTGAGGCCCGCCATCATCATGGCGTCATGTCCGGCGCCGCTCGGCAGGCGTGGCGCCGGGCTTCCCGTCACACGTTGCACGCTCTCGCTCCAGGCGTGCTGCAGTGCCGGTGTGCAGGGTACGCTCGAGGCTTCGAGTACCCGTCGTTGCTCGAGCGTGACCCCGCGTCGGCTCGCGATGAGCTGGAACTCGGCGCCGATGTCCGCTGCCGCGGCGTCGCGCAGCGCGTCGCTGCCCGACCGTATATCGACGGAGAACTCGCAGCGGCCGGGGATGACGTTGATGGCACCGCCCGGCACTTCGAGCTTGCCCACCGTGCCCACCAGTCCCGGTACGGCGCTGCAATGCCGCTCGACGGCGAGCACCATTTCGGCGGCCGCTGCCGCGGCGTCACGCCGCAACGGCATGGGCACGGTGCCGGCGTGGCCCGCGAGGCCCTCGACGCGCACGATGTTGCGGATGTTGCCGGCGATGCTGGTGACCACGCCCAGGGGCTGTCCGGCATCGAGCAGCACCGGCCCTTGTTCGATGTGTACCTCGATGAAGCCCAACACCTGTTGCGGATCGCGCGCGATGGCGGGGATGGCCGCAATGTCGTGCCCGGCGGCCTGCATCACGTCGCGCAGCGAGGCTCCCGCGGCATCGATGCTGTCGAGCACTGCCAGGTCGAAGCGGCCGGCCACCGCGCGGCTGCCCAAGAACGTGGACTTGAAGCGCACGCCCTCTTCTTCGGCGAAGGCGATGATCTCGAGCGGGAACGGCAGCTGTACCCCGGCGCGGCGCAGCCATCCGGCGACGGCCACGGGCAGCAGAATGCCGAGGCGCCCGTCGTACTTGCCGGCATTGATCACCGTGTCGTAGTGCGAGCCCGTGAGCAGGCGCCGCGGTGTGCCGCCATTCCCCGCAAGCACGCCCACCACGTTGCCCACCGCATCGATATGCACGGCGAGACCCGCGGCCAGCATGAAATCGCGGATTCGAGCGGCGGTGGCGAGATGGGTGGGTGTGAGATACGAGCACGTCAACCGGTCCGTCTCCTCGCTCAACGTCGCCAGGTCCTCGGCCATTGCGAGGATGGCCGGTCCCAACGGTTCATCCACCAGATCTGCCAGACGGAAGCGCGCGATCCGGCAGATTTCCTGCAACGCGACGTGGCGTTCCGCGTCTGCGGCATGGGTTACGCGGTCTGCCAGGGCCGCGAGGACGCTGGCGGGGGTGTGACCCTTCACCGCGAGCACGAAGGGGAAGCCGAAGCGGCTGTTGTATGCGGCGTTCAGGGACTGCAGGCGCTGGTACTGTTCTGCCGTGCAGGCCGACAGCCCCGCGCTCTTCTGTTCGCTGGTCGACGCGGCGGTGAGGCTGCCCTGAATGGCGGCGCGCCCCGCGAGTTCGGGATGCGCACGGATCAACTCCAGCTGCAGCGCTTCACCGGCCTGCATGACGGCATCGCACATGGCCCGGTGCAAGGCAATGACGCTGTCGAAGGGCCGCGATGCCGCGACGCGCTGCGGTATCCACGGAGAATGTTCGAATATGGCGGCCAACGCGGCGCCGAAGTCCGGTGCGGCGAGATCGTTGAGTTGCCGTAAAGTAATCACGGTGCGGTGCGCCCCTGAGTGGCGTCGAAGGGGTGCGTCGCCCGCCAATGCTCGGCGATCTCGACACGGCGGCAAATCCATACGCGCTCCTGTCCGCAGACATGGTCGAGGAAGCGTTCCAAGGCGGCGAGCCGGCCCGGCCGCCCGCACAGCCGAGCATGCAATCCGACGGACAGCATCTTGGGGGAGTCGAGTCCGGCCGGATCCCCTTCCCGATACAAGGTGTCGAAGGAATCCTTGAGGTAATCGAAGAACTGCGTGCCGGAATTGAACCCCTGCAGGGCAGCGAAGCGCATGTCATTGCTGTCGAGCGCGTAAGGGACGATCAAATGCGGCACCTTGAATGAGCCTGCCCCGGCGGCTGATCCGGCCGCGGCGGCCGGTCCCGCCGCGACTTCGGTCCAGTACGGCAAATCGTCCGCATAGGAATCGGAGTCGTAAAGAAAGCCGCCGTGTTCGACCACCAGCCGCCGCGTGTTGGGGCTATCGCGCCCGGTGTACCAGCCGAGCGGCGCGGCGCCGGTGATCTGCTCGAGAATCGCGACCGCTTCGGCGAGGTGCGCTCGCTCGGTGGCTTCATCCACCTGTTGATAGCTGATCCAACGCAAGCCGTGCGCCGCGATCTCGTGGCCCAGTTCACGGTAAGCTGCCACGGCCTCCGGATGACGCTGAAGCGCGCGCGCAACCCCGAACACCGTCAAGGGCAGCCGCCGCCGCTCGAAAGCCCGCAACACCCGCCACAGCCCCGCGCGCGAGCCGTATTCGAAGAGCGACTCCATGCTCATGTGGCGCATCGGGAAGGCCGCGGCGCCGATGATCTCGGAGAGGAAGGTCTCGGACGCCGGGTCGCCGTCGAGCACGCAATTTTCGCCGCCTTCCTCGTGATTGAGAACGAACTGCACGGCGATGCGGGCGCCGCCGGGCCAGCGCGGATGCGGGGGGTTGCGGCCGTAACCGCGGAGGTCGCGAGGATAGGGGGTTGTCATCGTTGTCATTGCCGGGCCGAGAAGACGGTGCGCAGGTCGACGCGGTCGGCGCTGCGGTCTTCGAGCATGAGGTCCGCAGCCACATGGTCGAGATGTTGAATCATGAGCTTGATGGCGGCGCGTTCGCGCCGTTCCAACGTCGCGGTCAATTCGCGGTGCGCGTCCGGTGGACAGGGCAGTGCGCCGGGGGCCTGGTACACGGCGATGATGAGCGACGATCGCGATACCAGGTCACGCAGCAGTTCGAGCAGGATGCTGTTGTCCGCGGTTGCGGCCAGGGTCAAATGGAATTCGCCGGAAAGCTTCAGGATGGCGCGGCGATCGTTGTTGCGCCACGCCTCCTCTTCGCGAGCCACATGATCCTGCAGGTGCTTCACGTCCTTTTTCGTCGCCGTCTTGAGGAAAGTTTCCACCGTGCTCGCTTCGATGACGCGCCGCGCGGCGAACACTTCCCGCGCCTCGCGCACCGTCGGCTTCGAAACCATGGCGCCGCGGTTGCGCATCAAGGTCACGACGCGCTCGTGCGCCAGTCTTTGCAACACCTGCCGCACCCGCGTCCGGCCCAAGCCGAAGATGTCGCACAGCTCGCTCTCCACCAAGCGTGTTTCGGGCGGCAGGCTGTGGTCCATGATGGCGCTCCAAATGAGCTCATGCACTTCGGCGGTATTGAGGGCTTGCCGGCCGGCGCCCCGTCGGGCGGGATCAGTGAGGTGCGCCATGCCGTATCCAATCGAGCAGTTGAGAACGCTCGGAATCGGTCATGCCGGTAAGATTCCCGATGGGCATGGTTCCGGCGGCCACTTGCGGCGCGATTGTCGCGACGTGCGTGAGGAGCGCATCCGGTGTATCGAGCACCAATCCTTTGGGCGCCGTTGCAAATCCCGCTTGGCTGGGTGCTGCCCCGTGACATGGCACGCAGCGGGCTGCGACGATTGTTTGAATGGCGGCGAACCGCGTTGCGTCGCTGGTCGCCTCGCCCGTCGCAGCTCCGATCGTGGGTGCGGGGCGTGGGACCAAGGCGGCCGCGGTGGCGGCGAGCACCGCCAAGCCGAGCAGTGCCGGCCACGCGGCCGTCTTGCCGCCCCGTTCGTGGCGTTTGTGGCGCGCGACGAAATAGACGCGGATCAACAGGCCCGCCGCGCTCATCGCGATCAGCACCATCCAGTTGTGGCGGGCGCCGAAGGTCATCGGGTAATGGTTGCTGATCATGGTGAACAGCACCGGCAACGTGAAATAGGTGTTGTGCACCGAGCGCAGCTTGCCGCGCAATCCGGCCTGCGGGTCCGGATCGCGCCCTTGCTGTTTGGCCCGCACCATTTCACGCTGGCCGGGAATGATGACGAAGAACACATTGGCGACCATGGTGGTGCCCAGCATGGCGCCGAACTGAACGAAGGCGCCGCGGCCGCTGAACAGGTGGCACAGTTCATAGGCGGCCGCACCGAACAGCAGCGCGAGAAGCCCGGCCAGCCACGCCGGCCGTCGCGCCAGCGCACTGCGGCACAGCGCGTCGTAAACCACCCAGCCGCCGACGATGAACGCCAAGCTGATGGCGATGGCCGCGGGCCTGCTCAAGGCCGCGACGCGCGGGTCGATCAGATAGATCTGCGCTTGGGCGTAGTACAGGACGCCCAGCAGGAAGAAGCCGGACAGCAACGTCGAATACGCCTCCCAATAGAACCAGTGCAGCGAGCGCGGCAAGGTCTGCGGCGCCACCCGGTATTTCTGCGCGTTGTAGAAGCCGCCGCCGTGCACCGCCCACAGCTCGCCGCCCACGCCCTTGAGCGCCAGCGATTCATCCGGGGCAACCAAGTGATTGTCGAGCCAGACGAAATAAAACGACGATCCGATCCATGCGATGCCGGTGATGAGGTGCACCCAGCGCCCCAGCAGGCTCAACCAATCGAGCGCATAAGCGCTCAGCGTCGCCAGGTCACTCATCGGAATGAAAGCTCTTGCCGAGCGAAGCGGGTTGATTCAAGAGGATGGTCTTCGGATCGCGGCAGATGATGACCAGCACGATGATGGTCGCGGCATAGGGCAGCATGGACAGGATCTCGCTCGGCACGCTGATGCCGAGCCCCTGCGCATGCAGTTGCAGGATGGTCACGCCGCCGAACAAATAGGCCCCCAGCAGCACGCGCAGCGGTTTCCAGGTCGCGAATACCACCAGTGCCAACGCGATCCAGCCGCGGCCCGCACTCATTCCCTCCACCCACATCGGCGTCAGGGCCGTGGAGAGGTAAGCCCCCGCAATGCCGCTGGTCGCGCCGCCGAACAGCACCGCCGCATAGCGGGTCAGCATCACCGGCAGTCCGAGTGCATGCGCGATGGCGGGCGACTCCCCCACGGCCCGCAGCTGCAGCCCCGCACGCGTGCGTTCGAGCACTCGATCGACCACGAAGTAGAGCAGCAGCGAGCCATACACCACCCAATCGAAGCGGAACAAGAGGGGCCCGACAATGGCCCAGTCGCAAACCCAGGGAATCGTGGCCCGATGAATGCCCGCGCCGGACAATCCCGTGAACTGCCGCCCGGCGAAGGCGCTCAAGCCCAGCCCGAACAGCGTCAGCGCGAGTCCCGTGGCCACCTGATTGGTCTGCAGGCTCAATGTGAGTACCGCGAACAACAGCGCCAACAGCATGGAAGTGCAGACCGCTGCCAGGTAGCCCGCCAGCAGGCTGCCGGTGTGGACGCCCACGGCGAAGGCGGCCAGCGCGCCCACCAGCATCATGCCCTCGACACCCAGGTTCAGGACGCCGGCGCGCTCCGCGACCAGTTCGCCGAGCGCCGCGTAGATCAGCGGCGTGGCCGCGACAACCGTGCCCGTGAAGATGGCGATGAGGAAGTCGGCGCTCATGCTTGTGACCCGAGGGGCCGCGATGCTCGGCAGAGGCGAAATCCGACGAACAGGTCGGCCGCCAGCAGATAGAACAGCAGCAATCCTTGGAACAAACCGGTGACCGCGGCGGGCAGCTGCAATCCGAGCTGCACCGATTCGCCGCCGAGGTAGAGCAGCGACATGAGCAGCGCGGCGAGCACGACGCCGAGCGGATGCAGCCTGCCGACGAAGGCCACGATGATGGCGGCGAAACCATAGCCGGGTGAGATATCGGCCTGCAGCCGACCGATGGGCCCCACGACTTCGCATACCCCCGCAAGACCCGCCGCGCCGCCGCCGAGGGTGAGCGCGAGCCACACGTTGCGCCGTGCGCTGAAGCCTGCGTAGGCCGCGGCGGCGGGTGCCAGGCCCGACACCAACATGCGGTAGCCGGCGAACAATCGGCTGGAGAAAGCCCAGGACAGTGCGGCGAGCACCAACATCAAGGGCACCGCCACGGTGGCGCGCTGTCCGTCGAACAGCAGCGGCAGGATGACGGCATCGTCGAATGCTTTCGATTGCGGGTAATTGAATCCCGCCGGATCGCGCCATGCGCCGTGCAGCAGGTAGGCGAGCAGCAACTGCGCGATGTACACGAGCATCAGGCTCACGAGAATTTCGCTAGTGTTGAAGCGCGTGCGCAGCAGGGCAGGAATGGCGGCCCACGCGGCACCGCCGGCAATTCCCGCCACCAGGATGACCGGCAATGCCATGGAGCCGAGGCGGCTGCCGCCGAACAGCGCGACTCCGCCGCCGCAGATCGCGCCCAGTATCAATTGTCCTTCCGCACCGATGTTCCAGACGTTGGCCCGGAACCCCAACGCCAGTCCCAAGCCGCACAGCGCCAGCGGCGTTGCCTTCAGCAGCAACTCGCCCCAGCCGTAGACCGATGCGAGCGGTTGGATGAAAAACACGTCGAGCGCGTTCAAGGGTTCCTTGCCGAGCAGCGCAAAGATCACGAACCCCGTCGCCAGCATGGCGGCCGCGGCGATCAGCGGCGCCGCAATGCGCATCGTGGTCGACGGCGCGGCACGCTTCTCGAGGCGCCACGGAAGTTCAAGCATGCGCGACCCCCGGCTTCCGGGCGCCGGCCACGCCGTCCGTACGTGCGGTGCCATCGATGCCTGCGGTGCCATCGATGCCTGCGATGCCATCGATGCCTGCGGTGCCGTCCGTGCGTGCGGTGCCCTCCGCCGTGAGAGCGGCGCCGGCCATCAGCAGGCCGACGGTCTCGACGTTGAGCTGCGAACGGGGCTGCGCGGCGGACAGCCGGCCCGCGCTCATCACCGCGATCCGGTCGCAAATGCCGAACAGCTCGTCGAGTTCCTCTGAAATCACCAGCACCGCCGAGCCCGCATCGCGCAGCCCGATCAGCGCCCGGTGAATCAGCTGGGCGGCGCCGACGTCCACACCCCACGTGGGTTGGGCGACCATCATGACCTTGGGCGCCAGCCGGATCTCGCGGCCGACTATGAATTTCTGCAGGTTACCGCCCGACAGCCGTTCGGCCGCCGCCAGTTCGCTGCTGCATTTTACCTGGAACGCCGCGATGGTCGCGCGCGCAAACAAACGCGCAGCGGTGCGGCGCACGATGCCGAAGCGCACCATCCCCGCTCGTGCGCCCGTGAGCAACACATTCTCTGCGAGCGACATGGCCGGCACGGCGCCGCGGCCCATGCGTTCCTCGGGCACGAAGCCCAAACCCAGGGCACGGCGCTGTGCCGCGTCCAGGTCGTCGACGCGTTGACCGCACAGGCTGATGGAGCCTGCGTGCGCACCGAGGGTCTCGCCGGATAGGGCGGCAAGCAGCTCCTTTTGGCCGTTGCCCGAGACCCCTGCAATGCCCACTATTTCGCCGGCGCGCACCGTCAAATTGACATCCGCGAGCGCGGTGCCGAACGGTTCGCGCGCGGCCATGGAATAACCCTGGAGGGCGAGCCGAACTTCGCCGGGCTCGCGCGCCGTGAGCGCGCTCTCTTCCAAGTCGCTGCCGACCATCAGCCGTGCCAGACTCGCATTGGTTTCATCGCGCGGCCGTGCCGTGCCGCTGACCCTACCGGCGCGCAGTACCGTGGCGCTGTCGCACAGCGTGCGAATCTCATCGAGTTTGTGGCTGATGTAGAGAATGCTCATGCCCTCCTCGGCGAGCCGCCGCAAGGTCGTGAACAACTGTTTGACGGCCTGCGGCGTCAGCACCGACGTGGGCTCGTCCATGATGAGCAGCTTGGGATCCTGCAGCAGGCAGCGCACGATTTCCACGCGCTGGCGTTCGCCCACCGACATGCTGTGCACCCGCCGTTCCGGGTCCACCGGCAGTCCGTAGCGCTCCGCGACGGCGCGGATGCGGGGTGCCAGCACCGCGGGGCTGGTTCGTTCCCCGAGCGCAAGCGCAATGTTCTCGGCGACGGTCAGGGTCTCGAACAGCGCAAAGTGCTGGAACACCATGCCTATTCCTAAGCGCCGCGCTTCCGCCGGACTGTGGATACGGACCTCGCGGCCTTCCCATTCGATGCTGCCGGCGTCGGGCCGGGTGACGCCGTACACGATCTTCATCAAGGTGCTCTTGCCGGCGCCGTTCTCACCCATCAAGGCATGTATTTCTCCGACCCGCACGCACAGGTCGACGCGGTCGTTGGCGAGCACCAAGGGATAGCGCTTGGAGATGCCGCGCAAGATCAGACGCGCCGCGGCCTGTCCGTGATTCAGCATCTTGGGTGCATCAACATGCCGGCGTGCGGCCCGCCGCGCCGCAAGATCCGCAGGCGGTGCCGCAGGGCGCCGGCTCGTCGACGGCGAACTGCGCGGGCGGGATGGCCG